>NZ_JBLZIO010000002.1:120520-228910 GCF_048553315.1 Legionella sp. ST3F1
CTGGAATTATTGCGTGTAGAGCATTCCAAACAAACCTCACGTGTAGAAGAGCTAGAGTCTGCAAACAGTGGGCTGCGTGAGCAGGTAGATGAACTTGAAGAACATGTTCGACAAAAAGATAGAGAAATTGAACTAGAAAGACAGGCAAAAGAAGAGCAGGCACGTCTCGCTGAGGAAACACTCCTTAGAATTCGAGAACTGGATAACACGTTAAGGGCAGTTGCTCAACAGAAAGGGTTACTTTTCCTCGAAGCTCTTATTAAAGATGATCGTACCAGTGTAGCTACATTAACTGCTATTTCTAGTGTTGATAATTCAGCTGCTTTAGATTTGGAGGCTATTGGTTGGGATGATGCTGACCATAGAGAACATGCAACTTCTGTTCGTGCTATTACGGACAATGTGGCTTGGCAAGCACGCATTCAAACAGCTGCCGATGAACGTCTGACAGCGCTAAGTCAACAAGCAAGTAATGCATTAAAAGCCACAATCCGGGATAGCAGAGAGTTGGCTGTTTTGCGTGAGATTGCTGATGCTGAAGAGAATGATGATTTGCGGGTAGGTGGTGGATTTGATGTGCATGTAGGATTCTTGCGAGATGTTGCTGCTTATGCAGGAATTAGAGACGAGGCAAGAGCTCGTTTAGGCACTTTGGAACTGGAAGCAAAGGCAGCCCTGATAGCCGAAGTTAATGGTAGTCACGATGTCGAGTTATTAACTCGAGTAGCTGGTGTTGTGGCAAATGATGGATTGGTTGATTTAAATGTTGGGTATGTGGCTGCTTTGACTAGTGCAGATGCTTTTCGGGACATTAAAGCCAGAGCTCAAGATCGCTTGGATGCTAACCAAGCCGCTATCGTTGCCCTAACCGATTTCATCAATGGATGCGACGATGCGCGATTTTTGGAAGCTGTTAGTGGAGAAGCTAGAACAAATGAGTTTTTAGAAGTAACTTTTAGAATGTTTCGTAAAGGGAATGCAGATCATTTACGAGCTCTGATTAAAGAGGATGCTCATACTCAATTTTCTGAGTTGGCAAGGGCACGTTTGCTTGTTTTAGATGCAGCAAGGCATCGTCGTCCAGACGAGCCTGATCCAAGGATCATAGCGCAGGAAAAAGCTATTCATGCTTTGCAACGAGAAATTGCTGCCAGTAAGGATAAGGAGCTGCTAACTGCGATTTCCACCGCTAATAGCAATGCATCATTAAATCATAACTGGCATCAAGTTGATGAGCTAAATCTACGGAATATCCAGGCTTTAGTGCAAGATGATGCCTACCTGCGGGTTCGTGAGGCGGCAAGCAGGCGGATCGTTGCTCTTCGTGATGAACGTAATGACAAGAGGGATGCTTATTCAGATCCTGGCCAATACGCCGCAGCGTTAGCGGCTGATAGAACTACCTTAATTGGCATCAATAGGCGTGTAGGTGCGATTGGTACTGTTGATGACAAGGTACGTAGTGAATTACGTCAATTAGGGGCTATGAATCCCATGCATTGGTTTAGTCCCGCTTTCCGGGGCGCCGCCAAGAAAAATGCAATAGCCATGGAAGCACATTTCACTGAATTGGCAACTACTTGTAAAGTGATTGTGGATTATCTGGTACCACTTCGTAATGAATTAGTTGAGCAAATAAACAGCATTCCGGTTAATATGGATGGATTCACTGGACCGCAGAAGAAGGAGCTTCAAGAGCGTAAGGCTCTCTTAACTACCTATTTGAGAAAAGTAGAAACAGAATTGGAGCTCTATAAACCGGTATATACGCAATTGTACGGTGATCCGAGAGCGGTCAATCCGGTGTTGAAGGACGGCATATTAGAAACCATTCGACGGGCAAAAACAGATGAGGGCGCTCTTGAGGTATTTCCTTTCAAGAGTGCTGCTACCGATCATCCCATGGATGAAAGGGCTGCGCATTTTAGAGCAGGCTATACATCGAGTGCCACAACAGTCAGTGCCAGATCGACGACCTTAGGCTTGGGTGCTCGCCAAGCTCGGTATACGGCTGGTGATGCCTTTAAAGCAGGGCATTTTAGAGAACATACTATTAATCCCGATGCGGCACGCACCGGTCGGTATTCTGGATCTTATATTGAAGAGAGAGCATCGAGTTATCGTACCAGTCTTGCCAATGCAAGCGAGTATCTATCTGATCTTAAGTTGACCATAACCAAATTTCCTGAGGCTCCTCATGGAGTACCGGAAGATGATCCTCAACTGGTTGAAGATAGAATACATTTTGCTTTCGCCTGTGCAGTGACACTATTAAGTGCCTTCAGTGAGCCGCCTACAGCGAGTAACCAAGTTATATTGCGGGGCTTTGAAGAAAAAGAAATGGGTTATATATGGACAGCCTTGATGACACTGGGTAGTGAGATCCCTTCCATGCAATTTAATCATAAAGCAATTAATGTGATAAGCCCAACGTTCAAGCCAGCCAATGAACTAGGTACATTCTATGGTTATAGCAGTAGCTCCTATCAGGAGACTCTTTTCAAGCCTCATAAGGCCTATGTGGATAATTTGCTTAAAGGCATTAAAGAAGCTTGTGCAGAAAGAGTCATTCATCAAAAAACCTTGGAAAAGGCAGACAAACTCGCGACGTCTATTAGTTCTGCTTATAAGAGTAACTTTAAGCAAACAATGGATGAGTTAAGAGAGAATCAAGACAAAGGCCCGGAAATATTTGGTAGATAGGAAAGGGGTGAGAAGGATTCTCACCGTTTTTCTATTTTTATCTTTTTCATCCTTTTAGCTCTAAAAGAAATTGACAAGCTTCAGCCCGTCGCTAAAAATGAAGAAAATCATTTACTAACCAGGGTTATGGAATATAAAGACTATTACGAGATAATGGGACTTGAACGTAGTGCCAGCCAAGAAGATATTAAACGCGTTTATCGAAAGCTTGCGCGCAAATATCATCCTGATGTCAGCAAAGAGGCTGATGCTGAAGCCAAGTTTAAAGAATTGGGTGAGGCTTATAGTGTTTTGAGCGATCCGGATAAACGCGCTAAATACGATCAGTATGGCCAATACTGGAAGGAGCAACAACAGGGACAAGCCTATAGGCCACAATCAGATCAGGGTGGGTATTATCACTTTAATGAAGGCAATACCGCTGACTTTGAGGATTTTATCAACAGCATTTTTCGTGAACGTCAGCAGCAGCAACAGGCTTCCTATTATGATCAGGGGCGTGATGTGCATGCCAAATTAACAATTAGTCTTGAAGATAGTTTTAATGGCGCTGAAAAAACGCTGCAATTACAAATGCCAGTGATGAATAATCAAGGATTCATGGATTATCAACTACGAGCGATTAAAGTAAAAATCCCTCCAGGTATTGGTAATAAACAGCAGATACGATTAAAAGGTCAAGGTGGCAAAGGAGCTGGCCAGCAAGCGGGTGATTTATACATTGAAATTCATATTGCCCCTCATCCCTGGTTTCACTTACAGAAAAAAGATATTCATTTACAAGTCCCTGTTACTCCCTGGGAAGCAGCACTCGGCGCTTCAATCAAAGTTCCGACACTGGCTGGGCCGGTCAATTTAAAAATTCCTAAATTAGCGCAAGCCGGAAAACAAATGCGTCTTAAGGGAAGAGGCTTGCCGGGTAATCCTCCAGGGGATCAATATGTCATTCTACAAATAGTTATTCCTGACGAAGAGAATGAACAGTTGACCAGCCTATATCAGCAAATGGCAGGGACTACAAAATTTAATCCACGAGAAAAATTGGGAGTTAGTAATGACTGAGTCTAGAAAAGCACCCACTGAAACTTGTGAAGAATGGTTTTATTTGTCTTTGCATGAGATTACTTCTTCTTTGGGGGTACCCAGAGAAATAATTATGGAAATTATCGATGAAGGCATTATTAGTATCCATAAAAATGAGAACGATGAATGGCAATTTGATAATGAAGCCTTACGTTGCATTCGCACTGTATTACAATTAAACAGAGATTTAGGTATTAATGTCGCTGGTGCTGGGCTTGCACTTGAATTACTCAAGGAAATTGATCATTTACGCACGCTTCTTGCTAATAAAGAAGGGCTATTTGGAAAAAATTAAAACAACTCATGTGATCTTGGAGCATGAATAAAAATAAAAAAGGGGAAATGATGAGAAAATATTATCAAGGTATGTTAATTGCTCTGGGTTTTTCACTCTTAACCGGTTGTCAAATGTTCAGTGGAGGAAATTTTTTCCAGCCACGTTTTTCTGATGAATCATTGACTGCATCGGTCAATACAGCCTTCATCAACACGCCTGAACTTGCTCCAGTTCGTATTCATGTGGAAGCACATAATGGTATTGTATTACTAAGTGGTTATGTGAAGACGATTCGCCAAAGTGATACAGCAGGAGATGTAGCGGGTAAAGTCAATGGCGTTAAAGGTGTGGAAAATAATTTGATTGTGCGGAAATAAAGGTTAATGAGTTGGTGGCTGCTCTCAGTGGAAAGGCAAACTGTCTTTCCACTGAAGAAGGCGGCTGTCCAGCAAAACGAGTTAGGAACCTTAACTGCCAAAGGTAAAAGTATAGATAGCAAGCCCGGGTTCAGTCGCTGTTATTTGTAAAAGACCGTCGGCAAAATGAGGTAAAACGACCAGCTCATAAATAGAATGTTTGTTGACGTTAATGCTGCTGTTTATAACATCTTTACCTTTCTCTGTCGTGATCATTCGACCATCTAGAAGCAGTTTCACCTGAATGGGTTTTGAGGACGTATTCCCCATTACTACAAAAACTTTACGGGCATTAAATTGAATTTTTATAGCTGCATTGGCTTGCATGGAGATAATTTTATCAGGCATCACCTGCCACAGTCCTTGTAAGCCCCAGCTATTGGAGGGGAATTGTTCTGGGAAGCTATACTGCGCGGGTTTATCATGAATTAATGGGTAGGGGCTGGCATTCCTGTCTGCGCGTGCATAACCCAAATACGTTTCTGGTGTCTCAGCGAGTGATGGATGATCGGTGCTGGCCTCAGTAGGCATGGCAAGCCCGCCGATCCCCAATAGAAATCGGATGTTGTTTTCAGTGATCTCATAGTCCCCTTCACCCAAATGGTTATAGACAACATCCCCTTCTTTATTAATTAAATAATGAGCAGGCCAATAATGATTATTAAAATTGCGCCAGGTTACAAATTGATTGTCGAGGGCGACCGGGTATTGAATGCCGTTACGTTTCACTGCATTTTTAACATTGTCCAGATTTTTTTCAAAATCAAATTCGGGACTATGTACACCGATAATAACCAAGCCTTTATCGTGATAGTTGTCATACCAGTTTTTAAGATAAGGGAGGGTACGGACACAATTAATACAAGAGTATGTCCAAAAATCAACGAGAATGACTTTGCCTTTTAGATTGGTCAATTGCAAAGGAGCTGAGTTTATCCAGGCTTCTATACTGCTTATTTCAGGTGCTTTATAAGGAAGCCATAAACCATTTTGCAATGTTGTAGCGGTTTGAATACCTGTCTTGGCTGTTGTTGTGGAAGTGACCTCTCCTCGTTCTTGATAAATCATATAGGCAACACTTGCGATAATGATTAGTCCTAGAATCTTGCGAAAAAGAGATGTTCTTGTTTTGAAAAAAGTGAATTTATCCATGATGGTTATGCCATACAGCGCAATGATTAGCATCGGTATGGCGGCCCCCAGGCTAAAAGCCAGGAGACTCAGAAAGCTGATGATAGTTGTTTGCTGGATCACTGTTTGGACGATAATTGCTGCAAGGATAGGGCCTGCACAGGGTGTCCAGATAATTGCGACCAAAGCGCCAAAGAAAAAACCACTTATCAGTCCGCCTTGTGGATTGGCTGCGGCAGAGAAGGCTGAGCTTACTCCAACCAAGCGCTGCGTCAGATGGCTAAATTTTTCTGTGAGATAAGTTGAGAGCATAATAATGCCTAATAACAGTAGTATGCCGTAAGAAAAATGACGGATGATATTGAGATCGATGCCAGAGTATTCAACCAATTGACGTGAAAAAAATGCGAAGAGGGTAAACGTTATAACAAAACCTATAATAATACCCATCGGACGTTTCTTGCTGCCCGCGAAAGAACCGGCAAGAATAATAGGCAAAATAGGCAGAATACAAGGTGAAATAATTAAGGCGAAGCCTTCAAAAAAGGCTAGGATAATGTCCAGAAAATCAAGTTGCATAGAAAAGCCTTAGCGCGGCATGATGCGGGCTCAAATTGTTTATTACGGGGTACTCTCTTAATTGAGTTTTATTTCTGCCAATAAACCTGATTGTATCCAACCTTTTAATAATGAGGCAGCTCGCATGCCTACCTCTTGTTCCTCTACCCATTCACAGAGCCCTGCACATAATTCACCGAAACTCAGTCCTTGGATTAGGGCATCAAGAGCCCAGGCTTCGTCCTCGGCTAAGGAATAAAACCGAATGGTATACTCATTACGCCAAACAACCCAGGGCAATGGGTTACTATTCATTACCAGCTCTTTCTCAGTGAAGGGCTGTTCATTGGCCAGAGCTTGCCAGAGCGAGACAACATTCCAGAAAAAATTGAGTCGGTGTAACGATGGATGAGTAAGAAACTGCATAGTAGGCCAAGATTCTGGCGGTAGGGTAGCTATGTCTTCAATACGGATTAGCCTGGTATCCGCGGCATCAAAGGCTAGTGCCATATGCCATTCAAATTGGGCAAGTTCGGCTAGATAAGGATAATTAGTATTGTTGTCACCTGCTAAATACTCAGCAAATTTGTCACCAAACCAACGAATTGAACGATAACAGGAGGGGTGACTATGGATATAGTTCTCGCCTATTTTCTGGAAGGCATCGTCACCCAGGTGGTGTTTGAGAATAGGGTAATTAGTAGCCAATGCTTCAAGAAGGCGGAGACGATAAGCCTCTCCATAAATAGCCAGACGCTTGGCTGCAGGTACTTTATTGCTGGTTACAATGGCTGCTTGAATATCGCTTGGGTTCTTGAGTAAGTAGTTTTGTAAGCTATCTTGTAAGTGATGTAAATCAGTCATATTGCTAACTCTTTGATGGAAAGGTTGTTTGCAATGTTTCTAGCTTGATTTAATTCAACTAATAAATCCGACAGGGGAGGAATATTGTCATCCCGCTCTATCATCGTTGAAACCGGTCCCAAACGTTCAATAGTCTTGGCATATAAATCCCACACAGCTTTGACTATTGGGGCATCATGAGTATCAATGATGTAATCACCATGGTCGGAATGGCCGGCAAGATGAATCTGGGCTACGCGTTGGCGTGGTATGCCATTAATGTATTCAAGGGCATTAAAATGGTGATTGACTGAACTGACATAGATGTTATTGACATCACATAAAATATAGCAATCGGCGCGATTGGAAATTTCTGTAATGAATTCCCATTCCGTGAGCTCTGACTGGAGAAAGGTGAGGTAGCTGGAAACATTCTCAATAAGAATTTGCCGACCTAAATAATCTTGTATTTCAATAATGCGAGAAGCAAGGTGATTAATGGCTTCCTCAGTATAGGGCAGGGGTAATAAATCGTGCATGTTTAGCCCATGAATGCCTGTCCAGCATAAATGATCGGAAATCCAAACCGGTTCAATACGTTCAGCCAGTAATTTTACTTCTTTGAGATAAGTTTTATCGAGCGGATCGGTGCTGCCGAGAGATAATGACACGCCATGCATCACAAGAGGGTAATCCTGGCGAATTTTATCCAAATAATAGAGTGGCTTACCGCCGGGTATTAAATAATTCTCAGTAATGATCTCAAGCCAATCCAGAGACGGTTTTTGTTGTAGTATTTCTTCATAATGCTCAGGACGTAACCCTAAACCAAACCCGAGGTAGGGCATTTTTTGCGGCTCTTTGAGAATAGAATTCATAACGACTTATTGATAAAAACCAGGCATGCGAAAGCATGCCTGGTAATAATTAATTATTGCTGAGTTGTAGAGTTGCCAGCATCTGTTGTGCCGCCAGCTTTTTGGCACGCATCTTGGGTCATCATAGTAACACCTTGACCTTTACAGGCGTTTTGACCTTTACAAGAATTGTTAGCAGTTTTGCAAGCGCTTTGGCCTTTACAAGCATTAACGCCTTTGCACTGAACCATAGGAGCATCAGAAGCAGATGATGCAAAGACAGGCGCTACAGAGAATATAGCTGCTGCGCCGAATGCTAATGCGGTACCAGTTACTTTTTTCATAAAAATTCCTTTTTAATCAATGGATAATATATTATTATAAGCGATTAAGCTGTGCCTTAATAATCCCACTTTCAGCACTCAATAGTGTAGATAGTAAAAATTAATACTGTCAAGTAAATCGGGCGATTTTAAATAGATAATTGTTGATGTACAGCCAATAAAATTTAGCTTTTAACCTTGGCTAAGTCGGACCAACGGGTTGTGTAGGCTGGTGATCTTAATTCCGATTTCATAGCCCAGGTTTTCGAGTAACCTTCCGCAGCCAGTTTAATAGAATGGCGACCGTATTTGTGATTAATCGCCTCAAGTACTGTCATAATTTGCTCTGTTTTTTCAAATTTCTTTTGCGGCTGGTGAAAAATATCCAGTTGCAGATGCTCTTTACTGATGAGTTCCTCTAAGCAAATGCCCACTTTTTTATATTGGAAACCCGCTTTGTATATTTGACGCAACCCTTCTTTACCATAATGGGTAATTAAGCGTAAATCATCCGTTGGCATCTCCAGTTTTATAGTTATAGATTGATGGTATTGGGCTAAATCAGCACGAAAACGGTTTGTTTTTACAAAGATGGATAGCGATTGCACCAGCAAATGCTGTCGGCGTAATTTCTCACAGGCAATGGCGCAATGGCTACTAATTGCTTGAGCAAGAGGCTCGAAGTCAGTCTGCATGCTGCCAAAGGAACGTGAAGAAAGAATAGAGTGCCTGGGTTCAGCTTCTTCCAGGCTTAAACAAGAAATTCCCTGCAATTCCATTGCTGTTCGCATAAGGATGACATTATATTGTTTTCTGAGCAAATGGACATTTGTACTCGCCAGGTCATAGGCAGTATGAATCCCTCGTTGTATTAGCTTTTTCTGCCATTGCCGCCCAATGCCCCAAACCTCCCCAACATTAATTTTCTTAAGCCAATCTTGTTGTCTGCTGACATTAAAAACTGCAATTTTGAGTTCTGTCTTACAAATATGATTGGCTATTTTTGCTAGCGTTTTTGTACTCCCGATACCTATAGAAGTAGGAATTCCGGTGTATTGCAAAATGCGTTTTTGAAGGGTGGTGCAGAAGTTATCATGCAGAGAAGATGGCATGGTGCTTAAATCTAAAAAGGCTTCATCAATAGAGTAAATTTCCATATCTTGCCAAAACTCTTCAATGACAGACATGACTCGTTGTGACAGATCTCTATAGAGCGTGTAATTTGAGGAAAAAACATGAACTTTATGCTGTTTACAAAATCCTTTGACTTTAAAGTAAGGTTCTCCCATTTTGATTCCTAACGCTTTGGCTTCGTTCGAACGTGAGATAATTGCCCCATCGTTATTGGAGAGAATAACGATAGGTTTGTTATGCAAGTCGGGCCTGAAGAGACGCTCGCAGGAGGCATAAAAATTATTACAGTCAATCAGAGCATACATATTAACCTGCTTGGTGTATAACGTGAGTCACTACACCCCAGATGACAAGCTCTTGCTCGTTAGTGATATCAATCGCTGGATAGCCCTCATTTTCAGGTAGCAACTGGACTCGATTAGTCAGACATGAAAGCCGTTTAACGGTTAACTCCCCGTCAATAGCGGCAATCACAATTTTTCCATGAGTTGCTTCCAAACTTTTATCAACGATCAACAAATCACCGGATTGAATACCAGCATTTTGCATCGAATCTCCTGACGCAATGACAAAAAAAGTTGCCGCTGGATGTTTAATCAAATGACTGTTTAAATCGAGAAAAGAGTCAATGTGGTCATCTGCCGGAGAGGGGAAGCCTGCTCGCACAGTGCTTGAATAAAGAGGCAGGGCGCAGCTTGCATTACCCGCTTCAAGAAATTGTCTAACGCCATTGATCCGTGAAAGAGGAATACGTACCGCTTTTGTGGGTTCACCCCAAATATTGGAACCTTTGGGTCGCCCGGCTCCCGCCCGCTTACCGCCCTGTGCCATCGTCATTTTTCTCATATTGATTAGTGTACATTAATCAAATGATAGATTTAAAACCGCGTTCTGTAAATGAGCAAAGAGGCAATTGTCTGGCAATCTCCCTAAAATTTTTTCCTATTTAATCTGCACCCCGTTTAAACTGACCCTGGTTTCTCCCCACCTCGCTCACGATAACCATTATTTTTCAATTTTTGAAAGATGAACAGCGCCGTATTAGGCTAATACGGCGCTGTGTTTAGTCTTTATAGGCTGCTAGCGCTGCCTTGACCTGTGGGCGTTGTGCAATCATTTGATACCATTGCATTAAATGAGGGAATTGTTTGGCATCAATGGTTGCTTGATAGAAGGTCTCATAGCAATAAAGCCAGGGCCAGATAGCCATATCAGCGATAGTATATTCAGTACCACTAATATAAGCATGTTGTACTAATTCCTTATCCATGACGGCCATTAAACGTAAAACCTCATCAGCATAACGCTTTTTAGCATAGGGCACCTGTTCTGGTGCATAACGGTGAAAATGGCCATATTGACCAAACATAGGCCCTATATGTCCTACCTGGAAATAACACCATTTGAGTACATTAAATCGATGTTTAAGATCTTTAGGCAAAAATTGTTGATGTTTATCTGCCAGATATTCAAGAATGGCGACGCTCTCAAATAAATAAAAATCGTTTTCTTGATCGTAGATAACCGGGATTTTATTATTCGGGGAGATTTTCAAAAATTCAGGTTTGAACTGTTCACCTTCGCTGATATTGATTCGCTTGATGTCATAGGGGACCTTTAACTCTTCAAGCATAATGGTTGGTTTTATTCCATTAGGGGTGCCCGCTGAGTACAGTATGTACATAGTTCCATCCTTAGTTAGTTAAATTATTGAGTGTAAATTTTTTGTCTCTCTTAAGTATAAATCCAGGCTAAATAATTAGCTTATCCTGGATAGACTTTGTCATTAGGCTTTTTCTAAACTCGCTGAGGAGAGTGAATTGCGAGAAGACGCGAAGCAGAGAACCGGAGTGTACAACGCCAGTACATGAGGATAAAGCACCGCATCGACAAAGCAAGTCACTTTCCCAGTAGCGTTTGGTTAAATGGCATGAGGTTGAATCCAACCCATACTAAACGCCAGAAAGAGAAATAAGAATAACAGTAATGATAAAGCAATACGCCAGGTTAACGCTTTGACAGTTCGTTTTGTTTTACCCTCATCACGCACTAAAAAAACGAGCCCACTGCCTAAAGCGACTAAAATAATCAGCATGACAATAAGGATGATAGCTTTGGTGAACATTTGTTATACTCCGCAATGGCTTGGTCTTTATTAAGGGCTGTTTACATTTCTACTATCTTGACGCTTATGGCTTGGTTTTCTGCGCTTCGCTTACATACTACTGTGTATGCTCCGCTGCGATGCTCGAAAATCAAGCCAGAAACACTCAAGCGAGCGACATGTATGCAACTCCCCAAACCTTCCAAATTTTAATTGAGTTCTTAAGAAGAAATAAACGATGGTCAGTTTAACCTGTTTTAATCGCCGTTTCACGCCTGATTGGCGAATGACGGTTTTAGCTTTGCTAGCAATATTGCTTTTTGCCCGTCTTGGCTTTTGGCAATTGGCGCGGGCAGAAGAGAAAAAGCAAATGCTCGCTGCAGAGGCAGCGCTTGCCAGCCAAAGTCCCACGCTCTGGCAACCAGGCATGATAGAGCCGCGGCAATATCAACCAGTAAGCATAAAAGGTCATTATCTACCGGATATCTTATTGCTGGATAATCAGCATTATCAGCACCACTTCGGTTATAATGTGCTTACTCTGTTTAAACTTGATTCTGGTAACCTTATTTTAATCGATCGGGGCTGGATTCAAGGGGATGTAACGCGACGAACCTTGCCGCAGGTCAAGACTCCTACAAGTCCTGCGCATTTGACAGGCCGTGTCTATTATCCTGTAGGGAAAAATTGGGTATTAGGGCCTTCTGTAGAAAAAAAAGGCAAAATAGCCATTATTGAACAATTGAACACAAAATTAATAGGTCGATTTTTGCATAAATCAGTCTATCCGTTTATCATTCGCCTCGATAAATCAGAAGCTGATGGCTATGTGCGAGAATGGGCGGTGGTAGCAATGCCTCCTGAACGACATTATGCCTATGCTCTGCAATGGTTTGTCATTGCCTTTGTTGTTTTAATTTTATTTGTTGCCTTAAATTTGAAGAAAACCTATGAAGATGAATAAGCGTAATTATATGGTTTTGGTACTGCTGGCGTTGATATTTATGACGCCAGGGATAACGGCTTATTTATATTATAGGCATCCACAATGGCTAGGGGCCACAACGACAAATAAGGGTGAGTTATTGCAACCAGCGGTTCTTGTACCCGCAATGAGTAGTAATAACAAATGGCGTCTCTTATTGTGGAGTCCTGGTGATTGTGGGGTAACTTGTCTTAATCAACTCGATAAACTCGCACGTATTCGTCTGGCTTTGGGGCGGCGTTTATACGGAGTAGAACAGTGGTTGATTCTTGCAGACAATACCAAAGCATTACCAGAGTCTTTAAGGAATTCTTTTAAGGAACAAGACATTCACTTCTTACGTCTGTCTCAAGAGCAACGACAATCCTTGGCAATTTTGAAACCTGAGGCACGTGTGTTTATAGCAAATCCTGATAATTATTTGGTGTTATCCTATGCATTGACTGCTAGTTCTCAGGATATATTCCATGATCTTAAACAGTTATTAAGTACAGCAGAAAAGAGTGGTTAAACGCATGCAATTGACAGCAGTACGTTATGCAACAACAATCGCAGTGATTCTAGCTTTGTTCGTTGTTATGTTGGGGGCTTATACACGCTTGACCGATGCCGGTTTAGGTTGCCCGGATTGGCCAGGTTGTTATGGTCATATGGTGCTTCCCAAGGCACAAAAAGCATTAGAGTCAGCGCAGAATCAATATCCTTACAGTCCTATTGAAACACGTAAAGCCTGGACCGAAATGGCCCATCGTTATGCCGCAGGTACTTTAGGGTTACTTATTCTCTTTATTGCGGTGAATGTTCTTTGGCGCCGTCTGCAGGGTGGACGCTTACCTTGGCAGCTACCCGTAACCTTAGTATTTTTAGTTTTATTTCAGGCAGCCTTAGGCATGTGGACGGTTACATTAAAATTGCTCCCGGTTGTTGTGATGGGACATTTATTAGGCGGGATACTCATTTTTTCCTGTTTAAGCCGGTTTCGTTTGCAATTGAGTTCAGTGACTCCTGCCAGTTTACCGCAATGGAGATTCTGGGTAGGCTTGGCGGTGATAATCGTATTTTGTCAAATTGCTTTGGGTGGTTGGGTGAGTTCTAATTATGCCGGGATTTCTTGTATTGGTTTTCCTCAGTGTAATGGACAGTGGTGGCCTGTATTACATTTTTCGCAGGGATTTAATTTGTTTGCCCCTGTAGGAGCAAATTATCAAGGTGGTGTTTTAGACAGTGAGATTAGAACAACTATCCAATATATTCATCGTTTGGGCGCTGTCCTGACCGCGGTGTATGTTTTGAGCCTGTCGTTATTATTGTTATTTAAAACCAATAGCAGATCTCTACGTCGTATTACTCTACTGGCTATTTTGCTGGTGATTACGCAGTTTGCTCTTGGTGTAATGAATGTTATCTACTTACTTCCATTGTGGGTTGCTGTTGCCCATAATGGAGTGGCAGCAATGTTGATGGCGACGGTATTGATGATGCTTTATCTTATTAGACCTCTTCCCACCACCGTAGAGTTTGGAAAGAAATCTATTCAAAGGAGACTTGGTGATGAGCATTAAAACAGAACCTCGTCTCAATGTTGATTGGCGAGATTATTTAGAGCTATGCAAACCCAAGGTGGTTGCACTCATGTTACTTACTGTCGTTGTTGGAATGTATTTAGCGACTCCCGGTTGGGTAGCATTATCAATTTTATTGGCTTCCCTGGTTGGTATAGGGTTGTGTGCAGGGAGTGCGGCAGCGATTAATCATCTTGTGGATAAACGCATCGATGCCATCATGGTCCGTACTCGAAAAAGGCCAGTTGCGCAAGGTAAGGTTTCGGTGAAGCAAGCCTTGTATTTTGCGGTGATACTAGGTGTTCTTGGCTTGGGAATCCTCATTGTTTTTGTTAATACCTTGACTGCTGTCCTCACCTTTGTAACTTTAATAGGTTATGCGGGGATATACACTGGCTATTTGAAGCGCGCGACGCCACAAAATATTGTGATTGGCGGGTTAGCTGGTGCTGCACCTCCTTTGTTGGGCTGGACTGCTGTCACAAACCATTTAGATCCACAAGCCCTGCTTTTGGTACTCATTATTTTTACATGGACTCCCCCCCATTTTTGGGCTTTGGCCATTTATCGTTTTGAAGAGTATAAGCATGCGGAAATTCCTATGTTACCAGTGACGCATGGTATTCCATTTACCAAATTGCATGTACTTTTGTATACTATTCTCCTGTTGGTGGTCAGTGTTTTGCCTTTTGTCATAGGTATGAGCGGTTACTTATATCTTATCGGTGCTATTTTGTTAGGCCTGCGTTTTTTATATTGGGCAATTACGCTGTATCGTGATGGACAACCAGTTGTTGCTATGCGTACCTTTCGGTTTTCTATTGTTTATCTAATGATGTTATTTGTATTTTTATTGATTGATCATTATGTCTGAGGAGATGAAATGCCTGCCAAAAATCATATTGCTTTGACAGTGGCTGTTTTGTTTGCCTTCGTCGCACTAATTACTGGGTTATTTGTTTCACAACATATTCATGCGAGAAAGAAAATTGATGTTGAACAATTTAATGGCACTTTACTGCAGAAACCGCGGGAAATTAACCAATTTGACTTAACAGGGATTGATAACAAATCGTTTAATAATGCTAGTTTGCAGGGACAGTGGACTATGATTTTTTTTGGTTTTACTAACTGTGGGTATGTATGCCCTACTACCATGGCAGAATTAGCTAAAATGTATCGTTTGCTTGAAGAACAAAAAGTAGAGCCTTTACCCAAGATTGTAATGGTTTCTGTTGATCCTGACAGAGATGATCTGGATAAACTTAGACATTATGTCAAAGCGTTTCATCCCCATTTTTATGGCGCTAGAGGCGATAATGAGATGGTGAAAAAGATGACTCGCGAAATGGGTATCGCTTATGCGAAAGTCGTAAATCCCAATGCTAAGAATGCTCATGATTATGATATAGAACATAGTGGAGCTGTGATGGTGTTTAATCCACAAGGTGGTTTAAGTGCTTTTTTCACAACACCGCACAAGGCTGATTTTTTGGTTCAAGATTATCAATTATTAGTTTCTTAGAACACTTGCGAAGGCGCGCTAATAGTCTGTAGTTGCATTCATATATTCCTGCCAGGGTTAGTCTGGATAGTTTTATCCAGGCTATGCTCCTGCTACTGGCTTTGTTATTAAAATTGATTTCCTACGAGGACTGTCCGTCGTCTCAAAAATAAAAATAGAAACGGCTCTTGTCATGCTTTGTAGTGAGAGTAGAGCAAGGAGAAACGGAGCGTAGCACCCTATCGACCAAGCAAAAACTCCACTGCTGTAGAGTTGCGGAAGAAGTTTAATGCAAGGCTTCAATTATGAGCTAGGCTTTGCTTATACCAATATAAAATTAAAAATAACCAAGGAAATATTTATTCATGAAAATCGCGATATTGGCCACAAACCCCCAGTTATATTCACACCAGCGTTTAAAAGAGGCTGGGGAGGAAGCCAATCATGAGATTAGTATCATTAACCCACTTAATTGCTATATGAACGTAGCTGCTTCCAATCCAAACGTTCATTACCGCGGTGGTGTCCCTTTACCAAAATTTGATGCAGTCATCCCCCGTATTGGGGCTTCAATTACTTTTTATGGAACAGCCTTGTTAAGGCACATGGAAACCATGGGGATGTACACGCTTAATGAATCAATAGCCATTTCACGTTCGCGCGATAAATTTCGTTCCTTGCAACTTTTGGCACGTAAAGGGATTCCTATGCCCTTGACCAGTTTTGCACAATCACCTGATGACACAGAGGACTTGATTCGTATGGTTGGTGGGGCGCCATTAGTTATTAAGTTATTAGAGGGAACTCAAGGAAAAGGGGTAATTCTGGCAGAAAGCCATCAATCAGCAGTGAGCATTATCAATGCCTTTAAGGAAATGTCAGCCAATATTTTGGTGCAAGAGTTTATTGAAGAATCACGCGGTACGGATATTCGTTGTTTCGTCATAGGAGATAAAGTAGTGGCTGCTATCAAACGTCAGGCCAAAGACGGTGATTTTCGCGCCAATGTGCACCAGGGTGGCAAAGCAGTGAAAGTCAAATTAGACCCACAAGAACGGGCTATCGCGATTGCTGCTGCAAAAGCAATGGGCTTAAAAGTGGCAGGGGTTGATTTAATTCGCTCTAAGCATGGTCCTTTGGTATTGGAAATTAATTCATCGCCCGGGCTTGAAGGAATAGAAAAAGCGACACATGTGAATATTGCTGCTAAAATTATTCAATATGTTGAAAAAAATGCCAAGCCAAAAGGCATTAACCGACGGTTCCAGGGATGACTACGAGACAGCCAATTGTCATTGCAAATGAATCTATCAAAGCGGGGCAATCCCGTTGTGTCAAACTCTCTTTGTCCATGTTATATAGTTCGACACCCATTGAGGTTCCGGTTTATGTTTTTCATGGTAAGAAAGAGGGCCCTGTTCTTTTTGTGACAGCAGCAATTCATGGTGATGAGATTAATGGGGTTGAAATCATTCGCAGGCTTCACCACTCCCCACTACTGAAGCGCATCCGAGGTACCCTGCTAACAATTCCTGTGGTTAATGTTTATGGTTTTATCCTTCACTCGCGTTATTTGCCGGATCGGCGGGATTTGAATCGTCAATTTCCTGGGCGCGAGCAAGGCTCAATGGCTTCCAAACTTGCCAATTTGCTTATGACAGAAATCGTCGAGCACTCAACACATGGTATTGATTTGCATACTGGTGCAATTCATCGCAGTAATTATCCCCAAACAAGATATAGCCATCAGTGCGCGCAATCTGCTGCTTTAGCCAACGCGTTCGCTGCACCAGTGATGGTACCTTCCAACATGCGCGATGGTTCCCTACGCCATGCTACAGATAATTTAGATATTCCGATGATTATTTATGAAGCGGGTGAAGCATTACGTTTTGATGAGTTGTCTATCAAGCTAGGAGTGCGGGGGATCTTAAAAGTGATGACCTACCTGGAGATGTTGTCCCCTTCTCAAAGAAGGCCACTTGCCAGAACACCACCTGAAGTAGCTGTTGCAAAATCAACGTTTTGGGTTAGAGCAGCGGAAAGTGGCATGGTTATAGAAAGCAAATTACTTGGTACAAAAATCCATAAAGATGAATTACTTTGTTTGATTGTAGATCCTTTGGGCAACAATAAAGTAAAAATTTGTTCTCCCTGTGATGGTTTGGTGATTGGTAAAACCAATATTCCTTTAGTGAATGAAGGGGATGCCTTGTTTCATTTGGCCTTATTTGAAGATTGGGATAGTTTACAGCTTTTTGCTGACAATCAAGAAAACTGGGATGAGTTGTAATCTTGAACAATGTGAAGAGGCGCTATAAAGAGCAAAGAAGATCTTAGGCTCGTGTTTTTTTCTGACGCTGCTCGCTCTTTCCTATCAACCACTCAGGATTAACTTCCAATTCTTGGGCAATGAGGTTAAGCAGGGTGGGATCGGGAATGGTAATACCATTCAAAAAGGCTTCTGCCTTAAATTTTGGTATTTTAATAAGTTTGGCAAAAACCTCAATTCGCTCATCAGTCCGAGGTGGTACTCCAATACCGTCGAGTTCTTTGTTAAGACGCTCGGCAAAATGTCTATGCATGCTCACCTCAGTTAGAAATTCTTCGTCTCTATGTTCTATAGCATAAAAAAAATGTTTTGCAATTTTGTGGGAGTATTCTTGTTTAACCACTCATTTTAGCTGTTATTCTTTAGCCCTGTTTCCAAACGCTACCGGGGTGGGAAATTGCCTCGTCGATACGGTGCTCGAATCCTCATGCACTGACGTGTACTCCAATTCTACGCGCCGTGTCTCCTTGCCCAGCGATCTTTTGTTAAATAAGGGCGTTTTAGTTTTAGTTATTGCTATTTTCAGGGCTGGTAACCAGATTAACAAGCGCGTTAATCCATAGTTCACTATCGTTTACACAGGGAATAAGCGTTAATTTTGTACCACCAAGTTGTTGCCATTGCTCTTGTGCGCGTATGCCGATTTCCTCCAGCGTTTCAAGACAGTCAGCGACAAAAGAAGGGCAAGAGACTGCGAGACGTTTAATTCCTTGCGTAGCCAGTTTAGGTAATACTTCATCAAGATAGGGTTTTATCCAAGGTGTTTTGCCTAATCTGGATTGAAAGGCGATACCATATTTGTCCGCCGATAAACTCAACGCCTTCACCAGGGAACGAGTTGTTGCATAGCATTGTGCTTTGTAACAAGCTTGATTATTTTCATCAATGGGTGGGCAACTTTGCTCACAAATTTTGTTACAACCCGTATTGAGTAGATGGCGTTCTGGTACCCCATGATAACTGAATAAGACATAATCGTGATCGGCAACATACGGTTTTATCAGCGTTGCCTGCGCGTTAATGAAGCCTGGATGGACATGAAAATCACGAATAATGGTGAGTGTTGGGAAAACAGGTTGAGAGGCTAATAAATGCAATACTTTCTCAATGGATGAGCCAGTAGCAGCAGAGGAATACTGTGGGTATAAGGGCAGTATGGTCAAACGCGCACAATGGCGTACTTCTTCTAAAGCGCTTATTAAAGAGGGGTTGCCATAACGCATCCCAAGGCTCACTTGCCAACGACTTCCAAGTGCCGTTTGTAACTTGGTTTGTAAATGCCGACTGTGAATTAGCAGGGGCGAGCCTTCCTCGCTCCAAATCGCTTGATAAGCGTGTGCTGATTGTTTGGGGCGAAAAGGTAAAATGATGCAATAAAGCAAGAGATACCTTAACGGTGCAGGTAAGTCGATAACCCGCTTATCAGCTAAGAATTCTCGCAGATATTTTCGGACGGCAATAATATCAGGTGCCTCTGGCGTGCCCAGATTGATCAACAATAAACCATTTTTCATTTTAAATAACGCACTGAGAAAACTCACATAATACAGCAACGGCACCGTCGCAGCAGCAAAAAGCTGCCGCGCATCTAATAGACACTTAAGCCGATACGTTTTCGCTGTTCAGTGCTATTACGTTAGAAGCATGCAAGCCGCGCTCGCCTTTCTCAAGGTCATAGCTTACCTGTTGCCCGGGAACCAGTGTTTTATAGCCGGTACCATGAATAGCAGAGAAGTGAACAAAAATGTCTTCACCGCCGCCTTCTGGCATAATAAAACCCCATCCTTTGGCATTATTAAACCATTTTACTTCACCTGTAGCCATAACTCCTCCTTTTGTTAAAGCCGGTCAATTGCTTCAAAAAAACAATTGAGCAATTGTATTTTGCTATAAATGGTAATAACTTTAAATAACCCATTTTTGTGCTGGGCATTTCAACATAACGTAAAATGGGGAGTAGTGACAATAGGTTTACTAAAAAATTGTGTAATTAACGCCATATACGGTTAACTAATTATCAATTATCTGTTTTGTTTGCTTTAGAATTGAGCAGTGCCAGGTATGCACATAGCGCTATTCAAAGAATTGAATCTCCCTTAGGTGGGTAATGAAATTTTGGGCGTCATCGCTGAGTTTATGCCCTTTGCGATAAATGATGAAATAATCAATATGTAAGGTTGGATGCTCATAGATAGTGATTAGGTTCCTATCAATGACATTTTTGGGTATAAAACACCAACCTAAACTTAATTTGGCAAGTTTTAACAGTGCAAAAATAGGTTCCGCTTCATGCTGTGCAAGTAATATAAGATTTTTTCTATATAAAAAATTCTCTAGAGTCTGGCGTGGAGGGGCATATTTAGGCATGACAATCCCTGGGTACTCCAGAATAGTGGCTAGAGCCGGATTTTTTTTCTTAGCCAAAGGGTGGTTACTAGCCACCTTGATAACATACGGAAGCGTAAAAAGAGGAATTAATTCAAATTCATGGGCGATTTTATCGCTAATGCAATTTAAACAAAGCTCGATTTCACGATTACGCAAGGCGCGAAAACTCATTAGTGGTGATAAATAGCTGACTGAAAACTCTATATCCTGATGTCCATGACTAAAAGAAGCCAGAAAATCGGGTAACATCCAGCTACCAATCAAAAAATCGACTCCAACTCGCAATGGTTTTTTTTGTTTATCTATAAAATGATTAATGGACGATATACCTGATTGGATAGTCTGCAATGTCTCGATAGCGTAAGGTAAGAAAATCTTTCCTGTCTCAGTTAGAATTAGGCGGTTATGTTCTCTGATGAATAAAGAGGTCTTAATTTCTGATTCAAGCGCCGCAATACGCTTACTCATTGCCGATTGGGTGATATACAGGTAATCGGCTGCTAAAGTGAAAGAACGGAAATCAGCAGCAGCAATAAATGCACGAATTTGATTTAGATCCATATTGTGTTGCATATATATAGTGCTTAGTAATTTAAGTATAATCGATTGAAAATAAAGTGCTTCATGTTTTCTTTGATACCGCAGGAATTATAAATGGCAGCAAAATATTAAAAATTTATTGATTGCCAGTTAATAACTAGTTAGTTCATTGGATCTTCAGGGAGGGATACCTCAATGCGAGTAAAAGCCGCTGTAGCGTTTCAGGCAGGCAAGCCATTAACAGTTGAGATGGTCGATTTAGAAGGGCCTAAACAAGGTGAAGTTCTTGTTGAAATAAAAGCGACTGGTGTATGCCACACGGATGCATTTACCCTGTCGGGGCAGGATCCGGAAGGAATTTTTCCAGTGATTCTTGGTCATGAAGGTGCTGGTATTGTGGTTGATGTGGGAGCCGGTGTCAGTTCAGTCAAACCCGGGGATCATGTCATCCCTCTTTATACCCCTGAATGTCGGCAATGTGCTTATTGTCTTTCTCAAAAAACAAATCTTTGTCAAGCCATTCGTACTACGCAGGGACAGGGTTTAATGCCCGATGGCAGTTCTCGTTTCAGGCTTGATGGTAAGCCGCTCTTCCATTATATGGGCACCTCAACTTTTGCCAATTATACGGTGTTGCCCGAAATTGCGGTGGCAAAAATTCGTAACGATGCCCCTTTTGAAAAAGTATGTTATATCGGTTGTGGTGTAACCACGGGTATTGGTGCAGTGATTTATACAGCAAAAGTCCAACCTGGCTCCACCGTGGTTGTATTTGGTTTAGGTGGAATAGGGCTCAATGTAATTCAGGCAGCCCGCATGGTGGGCGCTAACCAAATTATTGGTGTAGATATTAATCCCCAGCGCCAGAGTTTAGCAAAAAAAATGGGTATGACTGATTTTGTTAATCCTAACGAGATCGCTGGGGATCTTGTTGCTCATCTGGTTGAATTAACGAATGGTGGGGCGGATTACAGTTTTGAATGCGTTGGTAATGTAACTTTGATGCGTCAAGCTTTGGAGTGTTGTCATAAAGGCTGGGGGATTTCCACGATTATTGGTGTCGCAGGTGCAGGTCAGGAAATTTCCACGCGACCTTTTCAATTGGTAACAGGTCGAGTATGGCAAGGGTCTGCTTTTGGTGGTGCACGCGGGAGGACGGATGTCCCTAAAATTGTTGATTGGTATATGGAAGGCAAAATCAACATTGATGATTTGATTACCCATGTTCTACCTCTCGAGCAAGTTAATGATGCTTTTGAATTGATGCATGCAGGTGAATCAATACGTTCGGTTCTAACATTCTAAGAGCTTGTTATACTTCTGTGTACACTGCGCTGCAATGATCGTCAATAACAGCCATTGTTCTATTTTTAGGGAATTAATTAACGAGCTCCAGGACTTATATCAAGAAGGATCATGACAATGGCAATTGCAATGATTGAAGAACACCAATGCTTTAATGGGGTACAAGGTGTTTATAGCCATCAATCCTCATTAACAAATTGCTTAATGCGTTTTGCTGTATTTTTGCCTGCAATGACTATAACGAAAAAACTTCCTGCTCTTTACTGGCTTTCAGGGTTAACCTGCAATGAACAAAATTTTATAACCAAAGCAGGAGCTCAGCGGCTAGCTGCTGAATTGGGATTAATATTAATCGTACCGGATACTAGCCCTCGTGGTATTGAGATACCCGGTGATCGGGAAAGTTATGATTTTGGCATCGGCGCGGGTTTTTATGTCGATGCGACTGAATATCCCTGGGCTAAACATTATCAAATGTCCTGTTATATCAGTGATGAATTACCTAAACTAATTAATCAACATTTCCCTGTGAATCCTGAACGTACCGGTATTTTTGGCCATTCCATGGGTGGGCATGGTGCTTTAGTGTTGGCACTTAAAAACCCTCAGCAATATCGGAGTGTCTCTGCTTTTGCTCCAATTTGTGCTCCCATGCAGTGCCCATGGGGTAGAAAAGCGTTTGCGGGATATCTGGGACAGAATGAAGAAGCATGGAAAAATTATGATGCTACTGAGTTGGTGGAAAAAATGGGGTGGCCGCACTCTTCCATTTTGATTGATCAAGGGTTGCAAGATCCTTTTCTACAGGAGCAATTAAAGCCAGAGCTTTTGCAGGCTGCTTGTTTGCGAGCTGGTGTGCCGTTAAATTTGCGTATGCAAAAAGGTTATGATCACAGTTATTATTTTATTGCCAGTTTTATAGACGATCATTTACGCTTTCACGCATCGTTGTTATATAGCTAGGGGAGACTGCTTACCTTTCTACTATCTTGGCGCTTATGGCTTGATTTTTGAGCACCACAGGCCGGTGCAGGTTTAGGCGCTTCGCCAACAGCATATTGGTCAGCGGGCGCATATCGAGCCACGGGCTGACCTACGTGGCTCAAGATAGCGAAATGTACGCAGCCCCTCATTTACTAAGGTGACCAATCAATGGGTTTTGTAACGGATGAACGTATTCAAGCAAGTAGTATTTGGTTAGACGATTTATCTTTATCAACAGTCTACTTAAAAAATGAGGCTGATTTTCCATGGTTTATTCTGGTTCCTAGAGAAGAGAATATTCAAGAGATTTACCAATTATCGCCTACAAATCGCCAGCTATTAATTGAGGAAATCGCTAAGATATCCAATCTGGTGAATATTCATTTTAAGCCCGACAAATTGAATGTTGGGGCTTTAGGTAATATTGTTTCCCAGCTCCATATCCATGTTGTTGCCCGCTTTAATGGTGATAAAGCGTGGCCTCATGGTATCTGGCAATCTGGAATGACTGCCACACCTTATCCTAAAGAAGTTTTGCAGGAATTGGTTCCCTCTTTAAGAGCAAGAATAGCCAGGGGCTGCTGATATTTCCATTATCAAGAGCCAAGCATCGATCTTCGCGAAATGTGCAGCCTTCTGGTTAACTTTATAAATATTCGGGCAATGGTTTTTTATTGGGGAAAATTTCAGCCAGTGAAATAGAAAAACCATCTTCTCTGACAATACGTGCGTGTTGGCGTTGTAATTGCCTTGGCTCATCTACACCGCAGGAATGGCAGATGATAGCAACTTCATGCGCCATATTGTTTGCATAATGATAAACTCGCTCTGCCTTATCGGTGACCACTAATCCACGTTGTAGCCTGAGGTCATGGGTAGCTACCCCAGTTGGACAGGTGTTTTTATGACATTGCATGGACTGGATACAACCTAGAGCAAACATGAAGCCGCGCGCAGAGTTCACAAAATCTGCTCCGGCACAAAGTGCCCAGGCGACACCTGAGGGGGTAATCAGTTTACCGCTGGCAATTACTTTGATGCGTTCACGTAAATTGTACATCACCAGAATGTCGACTAAATTAGGCAGCGCCTCTTGGATAGGGATACCCATATAATCCATTAAACCTTGTGGCGAAGCTCCAGTACCTCCATCAGAACTGTCCAAAGTAATAAAATCCGGGGCAAATTGACTGCCGCGCTTATGAATAGCCAGGCATAAGTCATGTAGCCATTCGTAACCGCCTAATACAAATTTGCAACCAACTGGTTTACCTGTTATTTGGCGGATATGCTCAATCGAGTCCAAAAGCTCTTCGACATTACTGATATCAACATGTCGATTAGGACTGATAGAATCAACATGAGGTAAAATACCTCTTATTTTAGCTACTTCGTCAGTCACCTTCACAGCGGGCAGGATTCCCCCTTTGCCTGGTTTGGCGCCTTGACTGAGTTTTATTTCAAACATTTTGATGCTTTTTTCTGCAGCCAGCTCGCGCAAACGTTTATCGGATAGATGGCCCTCAGCATCACGAACGCCGTATTTTGCTGTTCCTATCTGCATGACAATATCGCAGCCATACTCAAGATGATACGGTGACAGTCCTCCTTCCCCGGTATTTAACCAGCAGCCTGCCTTTTTAGCTCCTTTTGCTAAAGCTTGAATGGCCGGTTTGGAAATGGCACCGTAACTCATGGCAGAAATATTAAAAATATGATTTGAAGTATAGGGCTGTGCGCAATAAGGCCCTATAGTGACTGGTCTGATAGTTGCCTGGTTAGTGGCGAGGGGAGGGAAAGGCGCACTAACAAAATAGACCGTTCCTGTATTATGCAGAGGACGGGTTGAGCCGAATCCTATAGTCGTATCAACATTTTTAGCTGCTCGATATACCCAAGAGCGTTCAGCACGGTTAAAGGGTAATTCCTCTCGATCGCTAGCAAAAAAATATTGCCGAAAAAAATCTCCTAAATATTCAAAAAAATAGCGAAAATGGCCTACGATGGGAAAATTACGTAAAACAGCATGTTGTTTTTGATGTCTATCCCAGAGATAAACTGAAATAAGCAAGGTAATTAAACTAACAACAAGAACAATAATAATTAACTCATCTAATTCCAAGGCACGTAGAAAAAATATATCTTTTTTCTTAATCTCAATTGATTCCACGATAAAATCCTTATTTCTCTAGAATGTCATTTGCGACTCACCTACTGGATCAGCAGGCTTCATTGCAATAAATCGATAGCTTTACTATAGCAGGTTAACCGTACAATTGATCATAAAAACCCCTTTGGCGTATTGCAAGAGTAGCCGCATTTGCTGAATGACTTATTTTTATGCTGCTTTGACTGAAAACGCATTTAGAAAATGAAACTAATCAACCGTTATGCTTAAGGAATAAACTGTATTCCAATTGGCAACAGAATTTTTTACTTTTTAAAGCACATAAAAAGGGTCAATAAAGGAAGTGACTCTAAATACCTTAAAGTTGTCCTATACTTTATTAATAAGGAATTAAAACGATGTGGTAGTTCCATGAAAATCCGAGAAATCATGAGGGATAATTCGGTTTATTGCCTTCCTGATAATACTATTTTTGATGTTGCAAAACTCATGGAAAAATTGCGTATAGCGGTTATGCCTATTGTTGTTAATGAGGGATTATTGGGAGTTATTACGCTGCGAGACATTGTAGAAAATCTGCAAAAGAATGCTGTCAATGGGAACATGGCGGCAAGTAAACTGATGAAGAGAAACGTTTATTGTTGTTACGAGGAAGACGATTTAGGGTTCGTTGCAGAAAAGATAGGGAATTTGCAGATCGCTAATTTAATCGTATTAAATAATGAGCAAAACAAAGCACCTACCGGCGTGATTTCTTTAGCCAACCTGGCGAGGCATACCTTGTTTTTAGAAAAAATTTATAGTGAACGGCAACCTAAGACCTTTACCCAAACCAATATAAAAAAATTTATCGATCATCATGTAAGCAATAAAAATTATTGAGATAGTCATTTTCTATCCCTAAGTTGAAAAGGAAGTCTGGTCATATGGATAGTTTAAATCAGTTGATTATGGTTATTATTACCGGATTAATATTTTGGGCTGTCAATCAATCTATCTTCCTGGATCCTTTTATTAATTTAGTGATTAATTTTTTTCTACTAATAGCGTTAGTTATCTATCTTATGCAGTTTTTAGGGTTAGTAAAAGAAGTGCTACCGACCGTTAAAATTTTTAAATAATCTGCCTTCAGGAAAAAAACCAATAGGATTATTGCGAAAACAGTGATAAAAGGAAACCGATTGTAGGCTTTTTTCCAGGAAAGGATAATTAGACGGTGTATTGAAACGCTACAAAAGTTAATCAGCCAGTCCGGTTAGTATAAACTTGGTGGGTCCTAGAAGTTACCGCCATCACTGATAGCGACAGTAATATCCTCTGCTTGCAATAAATAATGCATCCTAAAGTGGGTTCCCATTAGTTCAACTAAGGTTATTCTCAGTAACGCTCTGCAAGGCAGTGGGCGAGGGAATCCTCATTCAAAAAATAATTTTCTTAAGGATGGCTTAAGGTCAGTATGTTAATATTATGCGCATTATGTTGCGGGGATCCCATAAAATGCCATTATTAGTTGAGACTCTACGTGTATTTGATGCTTACATTCGGGCAGATAAAAAAAGCCCTGATGCTCTTAAAGAACACATGAAATCTTATGATAAAGAATTAGAGCAATTAAGGGTAAATTTTTATTCCACGACGATTAATCAAGATAACCTGAAGGTTTATAAAAAAATCCAAGATATCTTGGAAAGCCTTAATATCCCGCAAATGCACTGGTCGCAATATTTAAACTCAAATCTCACTGTTTACGATTTTTTTATTAAATTAAAAACAGACGGTAGCCACTATCAAGTCGATTATATACTCAGTTTGATAGAGGAAAAGACTTCCCTGGCAACGGCAAAATTTGTTCTTGGGTGCTTAGTCTCTGGCCTTTTTTCAGCGGGGTCCGCTTATCTGCCTGCAATGGCTGGTATTTTAGGCATGATTAGCACCAGTGGATTTGCTATTTCGGGTCTGTATGAAAGTAGCAATGATCCAAAAAAAGCACATCACATTCGCCTTCGTGACAATACTTTCCTCCTGGTGAATACCTTTTATAATTTATCTGCCTATGCTATTTGGGCTGCAAGAGAAATGTCCCCCACGGTCGGCTCTCTCTTTGTTGCTGCTTCAATAGTGAATGTGCTCAAAGATGTATTTTGCATGGCGCAGTATTGGATAGAACATGAAACACTACCACCAATCTACGATAGTAATAATTTAAATATTCATCAAACGTATGCACGGCGTGAATACCAATATTTACAAAATAAAAATGCGGCATTCATTGATGTTTCTGTTTCTCTTGCTTTAGCGGGTGTTATGGCAGCCTGGTGTTTTTTGCCTGGTGGACTTTTTCTTACGGTTACTGCGGTAGTAACCAACATTGCTCTTGCTGCAATTAAATATTATTTGCATAAGAATAATGAAGCGACTATCAGAGTTCAATTGCAGGAAGAACTCGATCATATAAAAACGCTTTACCCCAGCCTCAATGTGAAAGCGCCGTCAAGTAGTGAGGGTGCGGCAACTGAAAGAGCAAATCCAGAAGAAAATGGGGGGAAGATGCTGCTTAGGGATGAAAAAGGAGCGGAAAAACCGAAAACTTATAACCACTACAGATTTTATCCGACTGTGGAGACAATGGGGACTTCAGACATCCCTGCCTTTCAATCAGAAATTCCTGTCTTTTAATGTCGGGCTTCTGGCTCGACAGGTTTCTCCTCCCGGCAATAACGCATAGTCAAATCCCCTAACAGGATTCTCTAATTCTGATAATAACCCTTTTCTTTAATTCAAGATGTTGTGATAAGGATCGCTTGAACGGTAAGATAAGAAGCAGGGTCAGCTAAAGGGACGGTGAGTATGGCAAAAACAGCGTTATTGGTCATTGATTTGGTTAATGATATTGTGCATCCCCAAGGAAAAATTGCTGCAAGTGCTGCTTTCATACGAGAACATGAAGTCCTTGAGCAGGTCAATCAAGTGATAAAAGTGGCGCGGCAAGCTCGATTTCCTATAGTCCATATTAAAATAGGCTTTAGTGCATCTTATATTGAATGTCCCATACAATCGCCGCTTTTTTCTAAGGTGAAACACGCTGGGGCTCTGCAATTGGGAACCTGGGGTACGGAATTTCATGAAAAAGTAGATGTACAGCCAGATGATTTTATCTTAATTAAAAAGCGAGTTTCTGCTTTTTATGCAACGCCTCTTGAAGCGGTTTTACATGCTCAGAAAATTGACTCCCTGATTCTTACTGGTGTTTCAACCGATATGGCTATCCAGAACACTGCGCGTGAAGCGCATGATCGTGATTATCAAGTGACTATCGTGGAGGATGCCTGTGGTGCTGCGCAGCAAAAGGTACATGAAAACGCCATTAACCAGTTAGCCAGAATTTCTACTACGACAACGGCAGCTTTGTTGGATAAAAACCTTAAGTGATGAGGGATTGATTGAGTTTACCTCATAGGGACTGTCTATATTTCTCTTATCTTGATGCTTCGATTTGATTTCTGATTTAATAAAGCACTAACTGGACTCCATATAGCATTCTTTTTACAGTAAAATAGAAGTTTTCCAGCTGAGAAGCAACTAGTTATGAGAGACCTCCAGTGAAGACGTACGAGTGGATTTTATTTGATGCGGATGAAACCTTATTTAATTTCGATTCTTTTGATGGGTTACAACGCCTGCTTTCCCGGTTTGAAGTCAATTTTACTCAACAAGATTACCAGGCTTATCAAGTCTTCAATAAATCGTTGTGGGTAGATTATCAGAACGGAACAATTACTGCGCAAGAATTACAACATCAGCGTTTTGCAATTTGGGCTGACCAACTCCAAGTTTCTACTCAGGTTTTGCATAGTACTTTTATGGCTATTATGGCGGATATTTGCACACCAATCGAAGGCGCACAAAGTTTATTAACTTCTTTGAAAGGGCGAGTTAAGCTAGGGATTATTACCAACGGATTTACGGAATTACAACAAATTCGTCTCGAGCGAACTGGATTTCAAACTTACTTCGACCTATTGGTAATCTCAGAGCAGGTAGGTTTTGCCAAGCCTCATCGGGGTATTTTTGAACATGCTCTTTCGTTAATGGGAAATCCAGCGCGCGGACAAGTATTAATGGTGGGAGATAATCCAGATTCTGATATTCTGGGAGGCTTGAACGCAGGGTTAGATACTTGTTGGTTTAATGCACATAATCACCCTATCTCGCCGGGTCTTACCCCTAAATACCAAGTGTCCTCCTTGGCGGAACTCGAAACTTTGCTGTTGGGGGAAAAAAGGTTATTTCAGCGCCTGATAAGGTAGTGGCCACTGACATGATCTAATGCGCTTTAAAATATAACATTCGTGGATAGATTTGTTTCCTTAGCCTAGTCGCAATCAGCTTGCAACGAACATTGTTGTTACTTATAACACAAATCCTGTTTAAGTCGTCATTAGCGAGAATTTGGTACTGTTCTGAAAATGAGTATAAACTAATTAATAATAATATTTTTTGAATTTTAACTAATCAGGCTCCTTCTCCTCTTCAAGGAAAGCATGATGTATCGTTTTCATTTCAAACAAGATTACTTGTTGGTTTCTTTCTTTGTTGGATTAATTATCCTTGTTGTTGCCCTGCTTGGTTGTCTGTTTTTGTTGAAGCATCTCTCTTTTCTTCAGGAGCAAAGCAATAACAGGCATTACGAGTCTTATCGTATCGCTCAAGAACTCCGAATATCATCCGATGATTTGACAAAGATGGTTCGCCTTTACGTGATAACAGGAGACAAAAAATACCTTGATCATTTTAACGAAATCATTGCTATTCGTAGCGGCACAAGTCCACGTCCGAAAGAATACGATAGTGTCTATTGGGATCTGGTATTGGATGATGATAAACGACCAAGACCCTATGAAAAGGCGAAATCATTAGTGCAGATGATGATAGATCAGGGTTTTTCTCTTCAGGAATTTGAGCTGCTAAGACAAGCCCAAGAAAAGAGTGATGCACTGACTGCCATTGAATTTAGGGCTATTAATGCTGTTGAAGGAAAATTTGATACCGGAAGTGATCAATATAGTAGTCAGGGAGAACCCAATAAAAAGCTTGCTATCGATTTGGTTTTTGGCAAGAAATACATGGAGGAAAAAGCAAAGATTATGGCTCCCATCCAGTTGTTTTTCGAAAAAATTAAGGCAAGAACAACTGAAAGAAATAAGGAGATTTCTCAAGAAATTAATCAGGTCATTTCTATTGCTATCATTCTTTCGGTGCTATCCACTATTATTATGTTGATTTCCATTATTAAAGCCTTACACCGAATTGCAAAAACAGCCAAAGAAAATGAACTCCTTCTTTTTAACATCCTTCCATCATCCATCGCAGAGCGGCTTAAACGTGGTGAAAAAATTATTGCTGATGAATACCCTCAGGCAAGTGTTCTTTTCTGTGATATCGTAGGTTTCACTGCCATGATGGCGAGAATAGGCACTAACAAAATGTTTGACATTTTAGGATGTCTTTTTGATGACTTTGATGATTTGGCACAAAAATATGGTGTTGAAAAGATAAAAACAATTGGTGATTCTTATATGGCAGCAGCAGGAATTCCTGAGCCTGCAGCGGATCATGCCTTTCGTATAGCGGACTTTGCGCTGGCCATGAAAGAAAAAGTAAAAACATTTTCCCAAATTCATGCAATAGACTTACAAACCCGTATAGGAATGACCTATGGAACAGTGATAGCCGGGGTGATTGGACACAAAAAATTTATTTATGATGTTTGGGGGAATGTGGTTAATATCGCAAGCCGGATGGAAGCTACCAATATTCCCGGAGAAATTCAGATTACGGAAAAAATGGCACTACTACTGGAAGAACAGTTTGTCATTGAAAAAAGAGATGAAATTGAAGTAAAAGGCAAGGGCAAGATGTGCACTTATTTTCTTAAATCGCGTCGATAATTTGTAAAAATCTTCTTTAAGGCATTATGCTCAGAGCATAATGCCTTTTATTATCATGAGTCCCTATATTTTTTTCATTAATTTAATAACAACGAACAAAGCAAGCACAGCAAGGTTTTCATTAAAAAAGCAAGAAGAAAAATGAAAAAAATTATTGATTGATCATAAAATATTCTAGGTCTCTTTCCCATATAAATGATTTATTTAGTATATACTTAAATTAACTAAAAGGGATTATTGGAGGCGTGCTATGCCAATCAATACTTCATTGGCCAATCATCTGCTGATAGCTATGCCCTCACTGAAAGATCCCAATTTTGAACGTTCTGTAATTTACATTTGCGAACACCATATTCAAGGTACGGTAGGATTGATTATTAACCGTCCGATGCAATATCCCCTGGGTATGGTTTTTGAGCAAATGCAAATTGAACCGATTCGAATAGAGCAAAACCAAAAGCCTTTGTTATTTGGAGGGCCAATTCAACCGGAACGTGGTTTTGTCATTCATCGACCGTTAGGTGGTTGGCGCTCCAGTTTGGTGCTGCGTGATGACGTGACCGTTACCACCTCAAATGATATTATTCGGGCAATAGCAGCTGACATAGGTCCTAAAGATGCACTCGTTACTTTAGGGTATGCTGGTTGGGGTGAAAATCAGTTGGAACAAGAAGTGATGGATAATGCCTGGTTAGTGTGCCCTTATTCCGCAGAGTTACTCTATGAAGTGCCCTTTTCAGAGCGCTGGGAGTATGCCGGAATGACCATTGGTGTGAAAATGAGCCAATTAACTTCCAGCGTAGGGCATGCCTGATTAATTTTATATGTATTAGTACGGAGTTTCCTCAATGCCTGATGGCGTTTACTTAGGATTTGATTTTGGTTATAAGCGAATTGGAGTCGCTGTAGGGCAGCAAATTACCTGTAGTGCACGGCCTTTAACGACGTTAGATGCAAAACTGGGGATCCCTAATTGGGATGCAGTGCAAAAAATAATCGCGGAATGGCGTCCGCAGGCGTTGATTGTAGGGCTGCCAACTTGTATCGATGATAGTGAACAGTACACTACAGCTGCTGCTCGCAGTTTTGCGCGTCAACTGCGCAAGCGTTTTTTACTCCCAGTCCATTTGGTTGATGAGCGGTTGTCTACCGTTGAAGCGCGTGCTCAGTTGTTTGCCGAAGGGGGATATCGTAAAATAAAGCAATCCCAAGTCGATAGTGTCGCCGCCTGTGTTATTCTTGAGCAGTGGCTACAACACTCTCAGTAGACAGTGAGTACCATGCAGCATTTTTTAGAAATTAGTCAGCTCTCCCGCTCCCAAATTGATTCGCTTTTAGAAAGAGCCTTCTATTTTAAACATAACAAGCAATACCCCTCCTGTGCCCGAACCAGCGTAGCTAATCTTTTTTATGAAAATAGTACTCGCACCCGGGTTAGTTTTGAATTGGCAGCAAAGCAATTATCTATGCCGGTCATTAACTTGGATTTACAAAATTCATCCGAAGCCAAGGGTGAAATTATTGAAGATACCATCAAAACGTTGGCGGCAATGGGGATTAAGCTGTTTGTGATTAGGCATACTCAGGATAGATTACAACGGCAGTTGGCAGACGCCTTGGGAAACCAGGTTCATATTGTCAATGCCGGTGACGGGAAGCACGCGCATCCTAGCCAGGCGATGCTTGATCTAATGACCATCGTGGAAAGAAAACCAAATCTCCGTCAACTAAAAATCGCTATTGTGGGTAATATTTTTCATTCCCGTGTAGCAAATTCTTTGCAATGTGTTTGTAAAAGTATGGGAGTAGGGGAATTAACTTTGGTAGCTCCTGATATTTGGCAGCCCCAAACGGTGCATTTTGGTCGTGTTACGTCTTCTCTACGAGACGGTATACAAGAAGCGGATGTGATCGTCTGTTTGCGAGTACAGCGTGAGCGTTTATTGGAAAATGAACATCTTGATTTATCACGATACCGTGCCGAATATGCACTGACTCAAGATAGCCTAAAATACGCTAAACCTGATGCGATAGTGATGCACCCCGGTCCCATGAATCGCGGTGTCGAAATTGATAGTGCGGTTGCTGATGGACCACAGTCTTGTATTTTAAATCAGGTTGAAAATGGTGTTTTTATGCGTATGGCAATCCTTGAAGCGTTAGCCAACAATTAGACTGTATTTGTTCAGGTTGCTGAGGTTCCCAGGATAGAAATCGCTAACCAGGAAAGATACTCATTTTACAAAGGTTGTTTTTGAGTGATTAGGAATTTCAAGTGGATAAAATTAGCCCATCAATCTCATTATGTCTTGGGGCTGAATGCGGGATATCTGATTTTTATACAAAATCATGAGACTTTGGAACTGATAAACCACTATCTCTATAGCAAGACATAGTGGTTAAGATAATATCGTAATTTAAATGACAGTTATATTCTGTGCTTGAAGACCTTTTGCCCCTTGCGTTACAACGAATTGTACGCGCTGTCCCTCTGCCAGGGTTTTAAAACCAGAACTCACAATTTCTTTAAAGTGGGCAAATACATCCGGCCCTGAATCTTGCTCGATAAAACCGAATCCTTTAGTTTCGTTGAACCATTTAACAACCCCATTGACTGTTTTAGACATGACTACATCCTTACGTTTTTATTTAAGATACCTATACAGGCGAAATTAGCGGGAAGAGGTCAAAATTAAAAACTACAGTACGAAGGATTAAATAAATAATAAAACGACGATTTGGAGAGTATAAAAATAGACATTTTCAAGCTAAGTCTATAATACTACTTTTTTGAAGTATAGGCAAATTTTAGTTTTTGCTTATACCATCAAACCCTATTAGCAAACCTAATTTAATAATAAACCGTTCATGTAAAAATCCCTGAGGCTCAACAAAATAATCTATAGTTAATAGAGTACTCAAGGGAATGACAGCATGAATAATCAAAAATCGCTTGTTGTGATTACTGGCGCAAGCGCCGGTATTGGTAAAGCGTTAGCAATTCGTTTTACCGATGAAGGTTATCCCTGTTTATTAATCAGTCGCCACATTGAACCGCTTGCTGAATTAAAAGGGCGTGAAGTTCTCTATGCACCACTGGATATTACTGATTATGAACGATTCGAAATAGCAGTCCGCGATGCAGAAAAAAAATACGGTAAAACCGAATGTATGATTAACAATGCCGGCTTTGTCAATGTGGGTGAATTCAGAGATATCCCGATTGAGAAAACTCATTATGAAGTTGAAGTGCTGGTTCACGGGGTGATCAATGGTATAAAAATTGTTTTGTCTGATATGTCAGCCAGAAAGTCAGGTACCATTATTAATATCAGCTCAATTGCAGATCGGAAACCCTATCCGACAGCTGTTAGTTATCATGCCAGTAAACACGCAATACGCAGTATTGCTGAGAGTTTGCAAATGGCCGAGGCTAAAAATAACGTTCGTATTATCAATGTGGCGCCAGGCCTTGTGAAGACAAATATCCATGCCAATATGGGGGTCAGTTTTGCTGACTATTGTGAATTATTGGGTAACCCTACTTTCCTTCTGCCGGAAGAATTAGCGGAGATTATTATGTTTTGCTGGAAACTGCCGCAGAGGATTTGTATCAGGGATTTGGTAGTAATGCCAACAGATTGCCCCTTCTAAGCCGGAGCTGCTCCATTTCTACTATCCTGGTCGTTCTGCTTTGATGTTCTGCGCTTCGCTGCTCACATACTTAAACGTATGCTGCGCTGCGATGCTCAAACATCAAAGCATACCGACTCAGGCTAGCGACATGGAAGCAGCTCCTCTTCTTCCTCAGGCTTCCATTTCCATCATCCTGGCTTGTTTCTTGCGCTGCGATGCTCGAACATCAAAGCATTACTTAGGTCCTTGTAGTGTTTGTTTAAATGATAGCGCTTGTTGTAGAGCAGGCAGGGTTACTTTTTCAGCTTCATTCATATCAGCGATGGTTCTCGCTACTTTCAGCAAGCGATGATAGGCTCGAGCAGATAGTTTGAGACGACTCATGGCTTGACTTAAAAAGGCGACCTCTTCTTGTTCCAGGGAACAGACTGCTTCACAGTCTTTTGTACTTAATTGAGCATTAATACAGCGTTGACGTTGATGTTGTATCTTTCTAACCGCTTCGACTCGCTGTCTGATTTTTATACTTTGGCCGCTTCCTGTTGTGTGAGGTTTAATTAATTCTTCTTGCGGTAAAGCCTGAATAGTAATCTGCATATCAATTCTATCCAGTAGAGGGGCGGAAAGTTTGGCAAGATAGCGACTAATGCGTTCAGGGGTACACAGACAATCTGCCTGAGGATTTCCCCATTGCCCACAGGGACAGGGATTCATTGCAGCAAGAAGTTGAAATTTGGCTGGAAACTCCATTTGCATCGCTGCTCTTGAAATGGAAATAGTTCCTGACTCCAAGGGTTCACGTAAGGTTTCTAAAACATGTCGATGGAATTCGGGTAATTCATCAAGGAACAAAACACCGTGATGAGCAAGTGATATTTCACCGGGTTTCGGTGGATTGCCGCCGCCAACCAATGCAACTGGTGAAGCAGTATGATGTGGGGCTCGAAAAGTAGGGTAGCGCCAGGCGTTAAAATTAGGGAGGCGTCCTCGTAATGAATGGATAGCAGCACACTCCAACGCTTCTGCTTCAGATAGAGGTGGGAGCAATGTATTAAATCGTTTGGCCAACATGGTTTTACCGCTTCCCGGAGGACCGCAGAGCAAAATGCTATGACCGCCGCAGGCAGCAATTTCCATCGCTTGTTTGGCGTGATATTGTCCTTTTACATCTGACCAATCCAGCTGATTATTGTCGATAGATATTTCCGGACGTATGGGCAGCGGCTGTAGTGGTGTACCTTGGCAGAGATAACTACAGACTTCCCGCAAATTATTAGCGCTATAAACACCCTCAGAGCCTACTAAAGAAGCGTCCTCTGCATCCGCAGTAGCAATAATTAATTGTTGCTTATCGCGCTGCGCTGCCAGCACAGCTGGGATGATAGCGGATATTCCACGTAAATTACCGCTCAAGGCCAATTCAGCAATAAACTCATGAGAGTCCAGTTTTTGGCAAGGTATTTGGCCTGAGGCAGCCAAGATGCCTAGAGCGATAGGTAAATCGAAGCCGCTCCCTGATTTAGGCAAATCTGCTGGGGCTAAATTGACAGTGATTTTGCGACAGGGGAAATCAAATTGACTATTAATAATGGCGCTGCGTACTCGATCTTTGCTTTCCTTTACAGCTGTTTCCGCAAGACCCACAATGGTAAAGCCGGGTAACCCATTGGATAAATGCACTTCCACAGATACAGGTTGCGCAAGAATGCCTATAGCACTGCGCGTTTTGCTAAAAGCAAGGTTCATTTGTTTTCCTATTGGTTGGACGGTTGAATAACTAGCTAGCTATTTTATTTTTCCTTGTGCTTTGCTTGTTGTGCCAGTAAGGTATCAACCTGCATTTGCAAGGCATCTACTTTTTCGCGAGTTCTAGCTAGTACTTTGGTTTGTACATCAAATTCTTCACGAGTGATTAAATCCAAACGAGAAAAAGCAGCCTGCAAAACTTCTTTGAATTTCTGTTGAATCTCTTTTTCGAAATTTTGTAGACTGGTAGGTAGGGTAGCGAAGAGTTTTTGGGCTAAATCATCAAAGTGTTTTGGATCAAACATGCAAATCTCCCTGCTGTTGTAGTTACTGTTGGCGATAGTCTAGCAAAACTCAAGTCTATCAGCTATGTACTTAATTAGGTTGTAACGAAGGAATTATTATGAAAATGCTTACCGCGATTATCAAGCCATTCAAACTTGATGATGTGCATGAGGCACTCATGGAGATTGGCGTACCAGGAATTACGATCTCCGAAACACGTGGGTTTGGTCGTCAGAAAGGGCATACTGAACTTTATAGAGGAGCAGAATACGTTGTTGATTTTCTCCCTAAGATAAAAATTGAACTCGCTTTACCTGATAATATGATTGAGGTGGCAATTGATGCCATTTGCAAGGCCGCCTATACAGGAAAGATTGGCGACGGCAAAATTTTTGTTTATAACCTGGAGCAGGTAGTGCGTATTAGAACAGGTGAAGTGGGGGGAGATGCTATTTAGAGACTATCTTTCAAAGCAGGGGAATGATTACAAAATTTACTTGCTTATTTTTTACTTTTTAAAGATACAAGCCTTGATGGCGCGTCAGCGTAATCAAGGTTTTTATTCTCCAAATCCAAACTGGATAATCGATAGCTGCGCACATAATATACCAATAATCCACTACCCTACCTTTGAGAGGGTTGTAGTGGAAAGGGTGAACCCTTGATTACGCTGACGTGCCAAGGTTACTGATCATACAGGCGCGTGATGTGCTTAGCGTAATTTCTCCGTAATAAATCGCCACTCATCCTGACTCACAGGCGTGACCGATAAACGATTGCCTTTACGGAGGAGCGGCATATTTTTTAGTTCGGCGTGTTGCTTCAAGTAATCAAGAGAAAGGATGTGAGGAAACTTCTCTTTAAAACGGATATCAACCATAAACCATCTTGGATTCTCGGGCGTGCTTTTGGCATCGGGGTGTTCACTGTTTGGGTCAAAAGCCGTGTGATCAGGATAAGCTTCGCTGACGACTTCAGCAATACCAACAATACCGGGTGGATTGGTATTGGAGTGATAAAAAAATACTTGATCGCCAATTTTCATGTCGTCACGCATAAAATTACGTGCCTGGTAATTCCGTACACCATCCCAAGCGGTAATTTGATTAGCGGCTGTACGTAGATCATCAATGCTGAAACAAGACGGTTCTGATTTCATTAACCAATAGTTGGTCATGGTTTGCTCCAGTAAATGGTTCGTTGGGTTACTACTGCTGTAAGCGGAATATCCCAAGTATGCGGTTCTATGTAAGGCTGGCGTTGAAACTCATATGCAACACCGATAAGTAAAGGATGATTTTCTTTAGCCAAGGTGCGATCATAATAACCAGCTCCCATTCCCAGGCGTGTACAATGGTCATCGAAGGCCACCAAGGGCAAGAAAATGATATCGAGTTGCCTGGGAGCTATTGCTTCGCCTTTATCGACATCGGGCTCCCCAATTCCATATTTATTTTCTTTAAACGGAGTGGTTGGGGTTGCTGGCAAAAATGAAAGGGTTTTGTCGTCGTTTAAGGCAGGAAAATAGCAATATTTACCATGCAGGGGAGCGGAGTTCCATAAAGCATCCAGGCTAATTTCACCTCCCATCGCATGGTAAAGAGCAATGCGCTTTGCATAGCGATATTGGGTAAGTTCGCGAATGCGCTTGCATACCTGCGCGGAGGCTGTTTCCTGGTAATCAGCAGAGAGCTGTTCCCGTATTTGGCGGCTAGTGCTGCGAATAATCTGTTTATATCGATCGGCCATATTATTATTTTTCGTTTTTCCTTGCCTGATTATTGCGAGATAAGCTTATAAGTTCAAGCATAGAAATTCATGAATATTTTTTTAAAAAAAGGCTAGACAAAAAATTTAAAAAAGGATATATAGCTCTGCATTTACTGGTGCTTTGCGATTGTAAAGCGTATGACACAGTTAAACGTGAGAGAATGGCATGAGTGACCTGTTTGATGATAGCGAAGATGATTTGATTGAAGGAGAGGTATTCGTTAATTCTGAAGAAGAGATAGATGTCGATGACATGCGGGAAGGCTCAACTTTAGATGCTCGAAGACGGCTTGAAAACATGCTTGAAGAAAAACGGCTCCGCGATGAACTTGATGATTTTGTTGATTATTAAACTATAATGGCTATGCTCATCGAGGTTCAGGGCAGTGGAAATAGTGTGCCCTTTTATAGTGATGAGCGTATATTTTTAGGTGAAGGGCTTTTTGAGACTTTACGGGTACTTGATAACAAACCTTGCTATTCCCAGCTTCATTGGCAGCGATTACAGCGTGCTGCACTTTTTTTACAACTTCCTTTTGAGCTTTCTCCGTCTGTTTGGTATGAAAACCTAACGCAGTGTATTGCATTGAACCAGGTGCAAGACGGGGGTATTAAAGTAATTTTAGGTGCAGGAAATGCGCCGAGGGGCTTAGTTGCAACAAGCAAAAAATCCCGGCTGGTTTTTACGGCTTTTAATTATCTGGCTGAGAATACAGCAGTAAAGCTTGGTAGCGCATCTTGGCTGCGTGATAGTAGAAATCCAGTTTATCAGTTTAAATCAATCAATTATTTGGAGGCTATTATTGCTCGCCGCCAAGCGCAAATTAACGGAATAGATGATGTCCTGTTTTTTAATACAGAGCAATGCGCTACTGACACGACAACGGCTAATTTGTTTATCATCAAAAACAATCAGCTTTTTACACCAAGTTTGCAGAATGGTTTGTTACCAGGCATTATAAGACAGCGTTTGTTATCGCTCTGCCAGGAAAATAACATCGTGTGTTTTGAATGCAATTTAAACAAAACCAGCCTGAGCGAAGCAGATGCAGTTTTTATATGCAATGCTTTACAAGGAATACGTCCGGTATCAGTCATTGATAACACAGTGTTTAAGATTAATCATTCATTAATTGCTCAGTTACAAGCCATTCTAGCTGCCGATCAACGAAACTCACTTTGCTGATATTTTGCCTGTTGACGGCGTTGATAAGATTTAAACAGTTTGAAAGTAAGCAATAAGAAGCCTAGAATAATCAAGGTAATAATACTTGAGCTTTTATAAAAAGGCGTTGGGTGAGTTAACGCATCCATACCGGCGTGACCGCAGTAAGTGTAGATAATTTCCCCGGGAGTCAAAAAAATAAAAGTCGTGATGACATAATGTCTGAATTTGATTTGAGTTAGCCCTAAACCATAGTTGACTAGATTAAATGGAATAATAGGGATCAAACGGATTAGCCCTACGAATTGCCAGCCACTACGTTCAACACCTGAGATGAGTTTATTAATCTTCGGTCCCCTGCGAGAAGTAAACCAGTTGGTTGCCAAATGGCGGCTGATACAAAAAGCGCATGCTGCTCCGGCTGTAGCACCTATCAAATTAAATAAAACACCCAGAACAGGACCAAAGAGGGCTCCTCCTGCAAAAGTCAAAACCATGGTGGGTAATAATAGAATAGTAGCCAGGCAATAAAACAGTACGAATAGAACAGGAGCAAGCCAACCCAGATCTTTAATATAACTGAGTACTAATGGCGCGTTTTGTTGGAAAATCCAAGCGCAAGCAATAAACGCTGCGATCGCGAAGACGATACCGAGCGTTTTCATTGATAATAGTTTCTACACAACATACCTGTCACTTTATTACAGAGTAATTGTTTGAGCAAGAATAAACGATGAATTGTTATAGTCGGGAATTGATTTCAATTGGTTTCAGTTTTTATGAATAAAAACTGAAACCAATTGGTTGCTGATCAAGGATTAGTGGACAGAATGCATTTTTCAGAGAATAACTCTTCAAGGCTGTCTATTCCCATTTGGCTTAAATTAGAGTTAATCAGTTGTTTTAGCGGAGCATCTCCACTATAAGCCCCATTCTTTAAGAAGCCAGTGCCAGGATGCTTATTTTGACTTAATTCTACCAATGCAGTTCGAAGCTCAGTGGCAGCTTCCTTTCTTGCTCCTTTGGCATAATCTCTATAATTAAAAAACCAGATCTCGCGTTCTTTTTCTAATTCACTCAAATAGTTGCCAAGAGAGTCAATGAAGCGAGTCAAATTCTCATGAGAAATTTCTTTCGTATCTGACACGATAATGATTGAATCCAATACTCCTTCTGCTACTTCTTGGTCATCTTGATCCATAGAGAGGTCTTCAGGCAGTTCTTCTTTGGACTTTGCCATTGTCGTTGTAGTGGCTACTTGTTTGGAAGAGGTATCTACTGAAGGAGACATATAAGACTCCTGTAGGTCCCAGGCCTCCGTTAAAAATCTTGCTTCATGCTCAACTGGAATAGGAGGTAGTGAGTCTAATAATAGCCAGGAAGATCCCATTAAATCTCTTTCTTCTAACTGTTCCCAGTCATTGAAACTTAGATCAATACTGGGTACTTTAAACCCGCCAAATTGTATTATGGATGCCAATATGTTTTGTTGCTCTACTCTTTTTACCGCTAAAATGCCTTCTAATTCTTCCTGATACTCTGCCAATAACTCGTCTGCCTGTGCCAGTTCTTTTGATTTAAAAGGACCTTCTGCTGTTTTAACCGGTACTTCTCTATCGAATGCCGCTATTTGTTCGCGTAAGTTTTTTATTTCTCGCAGACAATCATGAACATAGCTTGCTAACGCGCCAGTTTTTTTCAAGGTATTTCTTTTTGCGAGAGCAGCCATAAATGCGCTTGTTGTTGCAATGGTATCTTTTATTTTTGCTACGTACTCTGCTGTTGCTTCTGGCGGTAATTCATCAGTGGATTTTCCGTATGAAAATATAGTTCTTTCACCTTTGTCGAATAGAAAGTCAACGGCTTCCTGTGCGATCATCATTCGTGGAGTAACCGGTTTAGACGTATAAGCTAAATCCAGGCGAATGGCATCGGCGATATATTCCAAATCACTAACGGGGCGTTCTCTACCCAGGTATTTTAAACGCGGGCTGTCTATATCTTGTTGAATAAATAGACCTTGGTGCAAGACATCGTCAAAGACTACCTTAGGATCAATATGTAGTTTCTCCCTGGCAAATCTCTCAATTTCACGTCGCACTTCATTACTAACGCGAGGATTGCTTGGATCAGCTAAATGGGCTAATTGCTTAATCAACAGGGTTCTATATAGAACAAATTCTTTTGTGTTAACAAAAGGTGTATCCAAATTAGTTGAGTCATCAATTTGGAGGGGTTTATTCAGTGAATAGAGAAAATCCAGCGAATGATTTAAATAGCTTTGGATATTGCCCGCATTAATTTTGGCTTCAACGCGCTCACTGGGGCTGTCAATCCGCAAACCAAGCATTGCACGATAATCGGCGTCACCAATGAATATGGACGCTTTATTTGGATCTTGGCTTAAAGCGTAGTTAAATCGTTGCGCGGTAACCAACATTTGATAATAGGGATGTAATTCATCGACAATTTGTTGTGGAGCAACAATAGGTGCAAGGCTTCGCACTTGCTCCAGATCTTGGACTAAACCACCAAGTCCGCCTGCTGTAACAGGACGGGTATAAAAATCTACTAATTCTTTGGGTAAAGTAGTTTGGCGAGTTCCTTGTGGAACGGCAGCTACAATTTCCAGGACTTGTTGTTTAATTTTTTCGACTAATTCAAAGCGTTTGATGAAGTCTTTATTCTCATGATTTTGTAAATAAGCTTGAGTATGGCCAATAAAATTTTTTAACTTCGCCGGGAGAGCACCACGCACTTCAGAACGCATTTCTGCCAGTAACAACTCTTGCATTTCTTTGGTTTGTAGTTCTCCATTCGTGATAATGCCTTTATGGTGTTCGGATAAATTGATTTCTACCTGTTTGCTGTGACGGTAGCGTATGGCATATTCCCTAATCCATGCGGTACTGGCTCCCATGGCAACTTGTCTGTGGCCGCTACTAAAGATATTAAAATAAGCAGCAAACCCTCCGGGAGCATTTTCAGCACTATAGATTTGTAATTGTTTCAGATCCTTATCAGTAGTGGGGACTACCTCTTTAATAAGGCGTTTTAATCGAGCACTCTCATTGATAATATCGTCTCTTGCGTGCTGAAGAGCATCACGATTTTCTTTGTCGCGTTTGAATCGTAAACTGTCGATATTATTGACGGCGAAATAAGTCGCTACGGCAGCAAGACAGGTAATGACCAGGCCAATAGCCAGGATGCCCGCGCTAATTGGTCCGCCAATGATGATTGCAGCCAATCCTAAGGCAATGCTACCCGCGATTAAACCACCTATACTGGCTGTAATCTGAGGATGCTTGGCAAGGAAACTGGGTTCAACCATTTGGGCTGTCAAGTAATGTAGGCATTGATTCATGAACTCAATTTGTAATTGTTGAGTGAATCTTTCTCTTTCTTCAGGTTTGGCAAAATAATTTTTTAGCCAGCTAATGATTTTGTATTCTTGTTTCTCATCTTGGATCTTTTGATCCTGAATGTCATAAATATCTACAAAGGCTTGATTAAATAACTTATTTAACTCATCTAAAAAATAGACTTCGATTGCAGCATTAAGGGCTTCTTCATTAAAGGGTTCACCATCAGGTAAATGCTTCCTTTTAAACTCCTCACGCATATTTTGTTTGGCGTCGTTTTCCAATCCTAACAAGAGGCATTCTCTATAATGAAATAGTTTGACCAATTCTTTGGATAGTTCTTCATATTTCTTATCAGTGAATCCCGCTTTTTTCATTTCAGCATCGAATTCTTTGCGTGCATCGTCATTAGCTGCTCTACCAGTGCTGGCTAACCATGCCTGATAAGCCAGATAACCGGCGCCAGCGCCAAGTGCCGCACTAAAAACACCACCCACGATATTTTTAGCTCCTGCTAAAGGATTGATGACATCGATAGGCGAACCCATTTTTTGCGCATAGTAGGCAACACCAGCTACGCCGATACCTAAAAGTCCAGCTAAAACCCCATGACCAACCTTTGCTGCTGTAGAGGGTTGTTCTACTGCAAAATCCAGATAGTGATTTTGATCTTCACGGTAATCGCCAATCTGCTCTACATATCGCCCAACCAATTTGGCCTGTTTTAGATTTCCAGCCATTTCAAGATGAGTGATCATATTTTTTTCTAAATATTTTCTGTGGTTTTCTTTAATAAGGAGAAAATATTCATCAGTGCTCAATTTTTTAGGCATGGTACCGGTTCACTTAAAACAAAATTAATTAAGTATAACAATAGAACATTAAGGATATATTACGATCTTAGAATTTATGTTTTGATCACGATGTCCTTAATTTGGTTGGATTATTGCAATGCAAAGGACGATTGAGTTATAAATTTTGTTGACCTACGAACTGATGCAATCCATGGCAAAACAACGTTGGCAGTTTGATCTCAGCCAGGCATGCGGTTGGCTAATAAAAAAAGCGATTAAAAAATGGTTTCGCTTAAAAATTCAGGGGCATTATGAATTAGGAGCTGACACGGTCATTGTTATTAATCGTACTTCTGCTATTGATGCGTTATTGCTTGCCTTCTGTTTTCCAGAGCGTTTGACCTTTATTTTACCCGTATCTTTGGCAAAGAAGGGGTGGTTTAAAGTTTTGCGGTTATTTTCAGAGGTACGGGTGAATGAATCTGGGGGATTAGGGATTGTAAAGTCTTTTTGCCAAGCAGTTCAGGAAGGTAAGCATTGTGTGTTATTTCCACCTGAGTACTCCACCTATCTTAACGACGAAGCGATGGTTGAGCTTGCCGGGTTAATGTTGAAAAAAGCGCAGGCAAGCGTATTACCCGTGCGTATCGATGGCACGCAATACAGTATTTTTTCCTTGGTCAAAGACAAGCATTTGACACAATGGCGCCCCAAGGTAACGCTCCATGTTATGGCTCCCCGCCTGTTAACGACACAGGATGCACCACAATCCAGGAAAAGAGTAGGTCGGGAACTTTTTCTTTTACTTAGTGAAATGTCTTTCACTAATTGGAATCAGGATAAATCGCTTTTTGCAGCGATGTTGCAAGGAGTAAAATTAGCAAAGAAATCCGGGCAATTTATGGAGGATAGCACGGGTAATTCGTTGTCTACACGCCGGTTTATCAGCAGTTGTTTTATTTTAGGACGGCAGTTTAAGAATCAAACACAGGCGGGTGAACGAGTTGGGCTAATGATGCCTACTAGTATTGCTGCGTTAGTCAGTTTTTTTGCCTTGCAAGCATACCGGCGTATACCCGCGATGTTAAATTTTAGTGGCGGTTTTTATAACCTATACGCTGCTTGCCAATTGGCTGGAATTAAAACGATCTACACTTCCCGCCAATTTATTATCACAGCAAAACTTGAGGGCTTACTGCAGGATTTGCTTGCTGCGGGTTTAGAACTAAGATTTTTGGAAGATAGTAAAGCGGCTATTGGTTTAGCAGACAAGATAACTGGCTTACTCAAGGGGTTTTTCCCGCTGCGGACTTATGTTGGTTTAGGCGATCGGGTAGCCGTTAGGCAAACAGCTGTAATCTTGTTTACTTCGGGTTCAGAGGGGGTGCCCAAAGGGGTTGCACTCAGTCATGCGAATATTTTGGCTAATTGCTATCAGCTCATTTCTCGGGTTGATTTTTCCGCTGCAGATGTTTTCTTTAATGCTCTTCCTATTTTCCATTGTTTTGGCCTTACTGTGGGTTGTTTGTTACCATTATTCACTGGAAATCGTTGCTTTTTCTATCCTTCCCCTTTGCACTATAAAATAATTCCCAGCTTGGTTTATGACAAGCAGGCAACTATTTTTTTAAGCACGGATACTTTTCTAACCGGTTATGCTCGGGTAGCGAAACCACGAGATTTTGGCTCAGTGCGCTATGTTTTTGCAGGGGCAGAAAAAGTTAAGCCTGAAACCATTCAAAATTGGAAACAAATTTTTGGAGTTTCTATCTATGAAGGGTATGGGGCAACAGAAGCCTCTCCTGTCATTGCACTAAATTGTTCTATCGCTTCTAAAATAGGCAGTGTGGGTTTACCTCTTCCCGGGATTCAATATCGTGTAGAAGCGATGGAGGGAATCTCTGAAGGAGGGCGATTGTTCATTCGAGGCCCTAATGTGATGGCAGGTTATCTCTCTCCTAATTGCCTAGGGGAAATTAACCATTTAAAAGATGGTTGGCATGATACTGGAGATATTGTCAGTATTGATGAGAATGGTTTTGTGAGTATTAAAGGGCGGGTAAAGCGGTTTGCCAAATTGGGTGGCGAAATGGTTTCATTAACAGCAGTGGAATCGATTGCTGCAGTTTTATGGCCAGGACAGACACATGCTGCACTCTATCAACAATGCCCTAAAAAAGGAGAACAAATCTTATTATTTTCCGAAGCGCCTCTCGCTGACAAATCGACGTTTGTTCACTATATCCATACACTGGGGCATTCGGAACTGTTGATTCCCCATAAAGTATTTCCTGCTACTAAAATACCTGTTTTGACGACTGGAAAGATAGATTATGTTACTTTAGAACGTGAATTAACGGTGGTTTTTTCTTCCTGAATCAGGTTTATACAGTTTCTATATAATTTAATAATGCCTTAATCTTGTACATGTTATGATCCAACTATCGATTGATTGTTGGAGCTATGATGTCTAATAGCACAAACCATATGTTGAAGAAAATGCAACCGAATTCAACAAAAAAAGTAATATCTGAACAGCCTGAGGCAGAGGTAGAGATAGATCAATCAGAATTAAAGCCTGCCATGGTAGTAACCCCTATGCCAAAATCACCAATCGATGAGTTGGTGGTCAAATGTTTGCCCCAAAAAGATAGTTTTGATCTCACACCCACCAAATAGTTCGGTGATTTCATTTTGTTGCGCTTGAAACGTCTTAATTTTGAGCGGGTTCACCGCTTGAATTCTCGCCCCTGAACGATATACTAATAAAATAAAACCTATCTGTTGGAGTCTCTATGGCTGCTGGGAGTTTTTCGGAAACGTCGCATTGGCGTGACTCAGCAAGAAGCCCTCGTTTTTTTATGGTTGATGCGAGAGCTGCTTTTCCTATTTTCCTTTTTCTTATGCACATCCGAGTGTGGACGGGAGTATTAGTCTTAGTATCTGCAGTGTTTTTTGGAATTATTGAACATTATGGTTTTACGGTTCCGGTATTTTTGCGATGGCTCAGAAGCTTCTTGGCAGGCTCTCTTAAATCTTCTCAACCTTGGTGGCGATGAATGGCAACAGATATTCGTAAAAGTATGGCTTTGATTGCTGCCAATATGAATGCGAAATTTTATTTAAATGATCGTTTTGTAAGCTTTGATGAGGTATTTTCAGAAACCGGTTTATTACCTGCTATTGCCCGGCGAGCGGATCAACTCTGTTCTCTTTGCCTTGGTTATGGACTGGGAGCCACTTTTGATGAGGCTGAGAATGCTTTATTAGGAATCCGTGTGGTATTTGATGAAGTTACTCCTAATGTCCTGCGCCTGCTTTGTATGACTGATGTATTGAATGAACTTATTCAAGGTGGTCCGAGTAGGGATTACACTCCTTTAGATGAATTAATGTACGATTGATCTATATTTATACTGACAAGTGTAAATTAAATGAAAGACTGGTTTCTCTTAAGTTTGTCTTAAGTCATTATCTGTTAACGTAACTCTAAGAGTAATTAGTTTTTGGAGTCTGTTATGGGCCTTGGCTTTTTTGATAATAAAAAACCGACTATCAATGCAGATGAAGTAAGGGCTAACATTGCTCTTATAAACAGGTTTATCGGTCTTTTAGATAAAGCGAGTGATAATCCATCAAATTCTCAAGCTCGAGACAAGCTGGTTGATCTCGGCAATAAACTTGGGGAAGCACTCGATCAACCTGACCTAACGGAATCTAAAAAATTAACATAATGAAGAAGTTATATTTTTTGATCAGATTTCTTCCATTTTATCACAGGAAATTTTAAATAGTACTCCGTGTATGACAAGGAATACTGTTATAATAGCTATATTCCTATATTAATTGTAAAAAACGTAGCCAATCGTTTATCCTTATCCTATATGAAAGATGAATTAACAGAACAACAAGCGCAAGCTATTTTAAAAGCGCTGGATGAAACTATTTCCACAGGTCCTTGGGAAGAGTCGAATTTCTTACGTGTAATTGGTAAAAATTTGCGTGAAATACGTGACAATTTTGCTAAGCAACTTGGTGGTGATGTAAGAGGACAAGACAAATCTAAAACTGAGTCGAATTTGGCAAATCGAATTGCGCTCCGTGCAGGCCAACAAGAGGTATTTATTGCTCTCTACTCGACTGAAGGACATAATATCCAAGCTTGGGAACGTATTCTTGCCAATCTCCCGCGCCAAATGATTTCACGTCCTATTTATGCTGATGAAAAGGATGTGCAATATTCAATTAAAGCCAAAGAGAATAAAGTAAACGAAGCCTATGTGGCTATCTATATCGATCAAAATGATCTTTTGACAGTACCCTCAGATAAAATACCTATGGATAAGCATGGCAGACCCTTACTGAGTCTTAAAGATCGCTCTATTCATTTGGATAATATTATTCGCTTTGTGCATCTTTCAGGGGTTTACCGTTATTCAAAAGGACGTTTAGTTAAAAATTCTCATGCAGACTAGCAATGAGAGTCGCGCCTTGTTTAAAGTGGGTATATACTTCATTTAAATTAATCAGTAAAAATTTGGCGAATGGCTCAACAAGCTCAACAACAAGGTGGTAGTGGCGATAATTCAATGGCACCAGTGTGGATCATGGTTCTATTGTTTCTTACCCTGTTTTTTATTTGGAGAACAGCTCACCAGCATATTGTTGCCTTTGTTTTCTACTTAAATATCTTACAAGCAAAACTGGTGACACTTTTTGTTAGTAATGAGCAACTTGCTTCTAATGTTTATTTAATGCAGACAATTGATCCTGCTACGGTTGACTGGGATCAGTTTTTAACGCTGACACGTAGCGTTGGTGATTACATCCGCTATCCTGTCGTTTTAATTCTTGTAGTTCTAGCCATTTTTCTTTATAAATCGGATATCACCCTTAAATTTCGTAGACCTCATAATATGAATACCCTGCGTGCGCAGGAACAGTATAATTGGCTGGCAATTATGCCCGTTGTGAACTTGGATCTGGCCGCTACTGATATCAATACCGGTCCCTGGGCAATGGCTTTAACCCCTATTGAGTTTGCACGCAAATATAAATTGCTAAAAAAAGACGACGCACTCTTAGATAATCCGGTACCTGGGCTAGAGATGACTGCGGGTATTCGCAAGGGAGATGCGAAGCGGGTATTTACTTTGCAACTGGGTCCCTATTGGGATGGCTTTGATCGCTGCCCTCCACAGGCTTATGCCTTGGCCGCTGTCTTTATGGCCCGTATGAACAGAGATAGAGACTCAGCCAATTTAATTTTGGAAACCCTGGATAAAACCTGCACTGCAGGCAAGCCTGATTTTACTGTAGCAAGACCTGTGTTAAAAAAATATCAGAACGCTGAAAACGTTCAAGAGATTTTGGCGAGGCATGCCTATCTTCTGACTGTTATGGCTTCCTTAATAGAGGCTTCACGAGAAGATGGCGTAGTTCCGAGTGCAGAATTTCTGTGGTTAAAAACCATAGATCGACGATTATGGTATATGCTTAATTGTGTAGGCAGACAAACGCCCTTTGCTGAGGTTGGAGGCCCCTTTGCTCACTGGCGGGCTGAAAAAGAGATGAAACGGCGTTCGTTGGTACCCATGATCGATGAGGCTATCAAAGCCCTTGAAGTCGCGGTGAAAGAAGTCAAATTAACGCCTAAAGAATTGCAGGAGTTAGAACCGTAATGCGTGGTATTGATTCGCGTCATGAAATAGATCCAACCATGTTGCTAAGGGACACCCGTACCCTTGGCCAAAGGCTTGCGGACTTTTTTGCTGATCCGACCAACATTTCTATTGTTTTGGTTTCAGTGGCTGCAGTTTCCTATTATCTCTCTGAGGTGGCTAGCTTAATGCTAGTTCTCGGTATTCTGTTTTTTCTTTATAGTTATACCCGTAAGCAAAAACTGCCTTTCAGATTGCCCAAAATTGCCAGAGTTAAAGATTACAATGATCTGAAGCCAGGCGTTGGTACCCCGAATATTGCAAGAGGAATTGCTTTTTTTGGTAATGATCGTAAAACCAATGAGGAGTTATGGTTTGCCAATGATGACTTAAGAACCCATGCCCTTATTTTTGGTTCTACCGGTAGTGGTAAAACAGAAGCCCTTGTATCGTTAGCGTTTAATGCGCTTGTACAAGCCAGCGGTTTTATTTATGTCGATGGAAAAGGGGATAACTCGCTTTACGCTAAAGTCTTTTCCATGGTGCGTAGTATGGGACGTGAAGATGATTTACTGCTCATCAATTTCATGACCGGGGCTCGCGACGTCATTGGTCCGCAGGAAAGACGCCTGTCCAACACGCTTAATCCTTTTTGCCAGGGGTCTTCGAGCATGTTAACTCAGCTCGTTGTAAGTTTAATGGGTTCTTCTGGCCAGTCATCTGATGGTGATATGTGGAAGGGACGTGCCATCAGCTTCGTTGAAGCGCTTATGAAACTACTCGTTTATATGCGTGACGACGGGGCTATTTTGCTTGATGCCAATAGCATTCGTAATTATTTTGATTTGGTAAAATTGGAATCAATCGTCATTGATAAAATATTTCCCCGGGATGAACAGGAAAGTATCAGTATAGAATCTGTACCAAAATTAGTAACGGATCCCCTGCGTAACTATGTTTTCAACTTACCTGGTTATAACAAAGAGAAAAAAGGCAAACAGGTTTCTCAGGTTTTAGAACAGCATGGTTTCATTACCATGCAGCTGGTACGCGTATTTTCATCGCTTGCAGATACCTATGGACATATTATACGGACTAACCTGGCGGAAGTTGATTTTAAAGACGTTGTACTTAATCGACGGATTCTGGTGGTATTATTACCCGCTTTGGAAAAATCGCCCGATGAGCTATCGAACCTGGGTAAGGTAATTGTTTCTTCTTTGAAGGCGATGATGGCTGCCGGTTTGGGAGATCAGGTAGAAGGTGATTATCGTGATGTTATTTTGCGAAAGCCTACCAATTCTCCGACTCCTTATATGTGTATTCTCGATGAGTATGGTTATTATGCGGTGCAGGGTTTTGCTGTGGTACCTGCCCAGGCGCGTTCTCTTGGATTCTCAGCTATTTTTGCTGGACAGGATTTACCCGCATTCCAGAAGGCATCGAAAGAAGAAGCTGCCTCCATCGGTGCAAACACCAACATCAAAATTTGTATGAAACTGGAAGACCCCACTGAGACTTGGGATTTCTTCACCAAAACGGCGGGTGAAGCTTACGTTACTAAAGTAGATTCATTCCAAACCAAGGACTCGAGTATCGCTAATAGCTATATGGATACGAAGAGTTCTTCATTTGAAAAACGAGCACGCATCGACTTATTGGATTTGAAAGATCAGACCGAGGGTGAGTCCCATATCTTTTTCAAATCAAAAATTGTACGCGCTCGTATGTTTTATGCTAATCCAAAGCCAGTTAAGCGTTTAAAACTAAATCAATTCTTGAAAGTAGAGCCGCCACCGGATGACTACCTGATGAAATTACAGAAGCAACTTTCTGGATTTCAAACGATATTGGAAAGTGGTGATTTAAGCATTAATAAAGAAATTGAAAATGAGGAAATCACCTTAATTACGAAGGCATTGCGTGAATCCCAAATTAGTGAGCCCATTGAACGTGGTGTCGCTGCGTTACTTGCTTTCCATGGCCAAAATGAACCTGCTCCTGTTGAGGAATTAATTGAAGAAGAGGAAGAAGGTACTTTAACGATATTTAGAAAACTGACTCAACCTGCAAATACTGTTCCTCTCCTTGTTAAAGAGATAGAGCAATTTTCACAACCTCTGCTGGCCATTAATGAAACGCGTAACTATTTGGCTGTCATTGAGCGTGCGAGCGGAGCAAAAGATAAATACGCGGGTACAGTAGCAAATGAATTAATCAAAGACTTCCAAATGGCAACCAGTTATCCTCCTCATGAGCGTGATATCGTTAGTGTCGAAGATTTAGCCGAAATGGTGGTGGCTCTTTCTGACAAAATTGTTGGTGAACGTGAGAAAGCCAAGGCTAAAGCCCAGGAAGATTGATTGCTAATCCAATGACTGTTGATATTTCTTCCATCGTAGACCAATACCCCTTGGTTTCTGTACATCCTTCGATTTGTCATGTCCCTAAACTGGTTCATTTCTTGCCCATAATTGCACCTAAACAGCGGAATTTTTAATAACTGCTTGTAACGCAATGATTAGTATGTTTTTATTTCATTATGCTGGGGAAACTATTTTATCAATAGAGGATTTGCGTTGAGACGATTTCGTAGTGGCTTAGCAGGGTTTTTAAGAGGGCATGCCATTTTGCTTGCATCCTTATTGCTCTTTGGTTGTAAAAGCCAACCTAAATATACACCTGAAGAGGATCCCGCACTAAGGCTACCTTTTAAGGTTGCGCATACATCAGATAAGGCTATGATCCGGCTGCAAAAGACACTTGCCAATAACGGTGTAAAGGTTGCCACTATAGGTGAAGATTATTTGGTCAGTATTCCTTCCTCTGCGTTGTTCCCAGATCAATCACCTCGGTTAAACTGGGCTTCCTATGGTTTGTTGAATAAAGTAGCTTGTTATCTAAAAGAATTTCGTAAGGTTGGTGTGAATGTAACCGCGTATAGTAGCAAATATGTCTCAGCAAAACGTGAGCATGCTTTGACCCTTGCAAGAGCAAGAGCCGTAGCTGATTATTTATGGTCGCAAGGTATCGATAGCCGTTTTATCTTTACAGAAGGGTTGGGGAGTGATAAACCTATAATGACCTCTACTCAGGGTGGTGATAAATCACCAAATTCGCGTATTGAAATTACTTTCAGAGATACGATTGTTTAAATGAGGGTGCAATGAGTCGAGAGACTTGGAATACAATAAAAAATTCTAAGACATTTTATATTCAAACCTATCGTAGGGCGAGTAAATACCTTATTGTATCGGGATGTATAAATTTACTCTTGTGCTTGATTATATATTACCTTCACCTTCATCAACCGGAACGTGATTTTTATGCTACCAGTGGGATTACTCCTCCTATAAAGTTGAATCCCCTGAATGAGCCAAATTACACAGGCAACGCATTACTTGCGCCTGATCCAACGAATGATGATGAAGTGAAAGTTATACCGCAATAACCGAGGAAATTATGGCTGAAGATGCTTTGACAATTGTTGCTATGAGGAATGATTTTTACCGTGATGGCCAACGTAAAACGATGATCACGCTTATCATTTCAATATTAGTCAATTTCGTTCTGGCTTCACTGTTAGTTTACATGATTACTCATCCACCGGCGCCTAAGTATTTTGCTACAAGCATCAATGGCAGAATTACGCCTTTGTATCCTCTTAATGAGCCTAACCAGTCTGATTCTGCAGTACTGCAATGGGCAAACCAAGCAGCTATTGCTGCCTTTACCTATAACTTTGTGAATTACCGTGATGAGCTGCAAGCTTCGTCAGGATTCTTTACTGCTGATGGTTGGTCACAGTTTTTAACTGCTTTGCAGCAATCAAATAATTTGGATGCGGTGAAGGCCAAGAAACTTATTGTCTCTGCAGTAGCGACTCGAGCTCCCATTATCCTACAAAAAGGGATTTTAAATGGCCGGTACTCTTGGCGTGTACAAATGCCGATTTTGGTAACCTATCAGAGTGCTAGTGAATTTTCACAGCAAAATAACGTAGTGACCATGTTAATCACGAGGGTATCAACACTTAACTCTCCTCGTGGGATTGGCATATCGCAGTTTGTTGTTGGGCCAGCTAGCGGTGGTATAAGTTCATGAATAAGAAGAAAAAAGCCGTTCTTCGGCTTGGTACGCTTACTGTTTTGTTAGGTAGTGTGATTCCGTTTGCTGCCTATTCGGCTGATCAATCCGATTCAGCACAGCAGGCATTGCAACAACTTCGACTTTTGCAACAGCGTTTATCGCAAAATCAAGGCCAACCAGGCCAACCACAACAACAAGGCAGGCCAGGTACTCCGCCGCCGCAAAATACAGTTCCACCACCGACGGCACCCGCTCCAGCAGTTCCAGATGGCCAGGTTGTGAGTGATGCTGATAATGAGCTTATTGATGTTAAGGCATTTGAAGGCGTTACAAGGCAAATGTTTCCACTCACACCGGAACAGCTCTTGCGCCTTAAACAACTTTATCAAACCAATGAGTATGCTAAAGCAGCGACAGCAGGTGTTCCGCCAAAACCAACCGCAACGTCGCAATTCGTTAATTTGTCGCCAGGTTCGACGCCGCCGGTTATTCGTTTGTCACAAGGATTTGTTTCTTCGCTCGTTTTTCTTGATTCAACCGGTGCTCCATGGCCTATCAGTGCCTATGATTTGGGTGATCCCTCCTCTTTTAATATTCAATGGGATAAAACAAGTAATACATTGATGATTCAGGCTTTAAAGTTGTACAACTACGGTAATCTTGCGGTCAGGCTTCGCGGCTTGAATACCCCTGTTATGTTGACCCTGATTCCTGGTCAGAAGGCAGTGGATTATCGTGTTGATCTCCGTATCCAGGGCTATGGCCCAAATGCGAAGAGTACGCCGATGGAGAATGGCATCCCACCAAGTGCTAACGATCTTTTATTGCACGTTCTGGATGGTGTTCCTCCGCCTGGCAGTCGACGTTTAACTGTAAGTGGTGGTGATGCAAGAGCTTGGATAATCAACGACAAAATGTATGTCCGAACCAACCTTACTATTCTCTCTCCAGGTTGGATAGGAAGTATGACCAGTGCTGATGGTATGCATGCTTATGAAATGCAAAAATCGCCTGTATTACTGGTTTCCTGGCATGGAAAGGTCATGCAGCTCAAGGTAGAAGGGTTATAATCAAATGGCAGGCAAAAAAGAGAATCTTAAGGCATTATTTACCAATACCCGTTCACGGGTAATTATTCTGTTCACAGGTATTTTACTGATAACAGCGATTGTAATTGGCATAACAAAGTTTAAATTCTCAAGTGATTTAGGACCAGATGCCAGTGCCAATGTGAGTATGGTTCCAGGCGGAATTCAATCGATTCCTGGCGCACTTGATCCAACGGTACAGTACGCAAAATTGCAGGAAGCACAAAATGTTGAGCAGGCTCAATCAGCACTAAAAACTGGCGGAAGTTCTATACCCACTATTATTCGTACTCAGGCTTTGGGGGCAGGTGTCGAGCCGGTAGGTGCGCAAGCGGGGCAAGGGGGGGTGGGATTTACGACTTTAGCAATGGAAGATCAGGGAGGAGCGCAGAGAAGTTTATGGTTGCAAGCGTTAAAGAGCAGCAACTGTAGTAAAGCGACAGTGACTAAGGTTGTTAATGAAGGAGCAGTCCTTAGTGATTTGAAATCTGCTTGTACTTGTATTCAATTAAAAGATAGTGGCTATCAACTGTCTGACTTAGAGCGGATTTGCACTTGTAAAGAATTAAGAGCCGCCGGTTTTAACGCTCGCCAATTGAAAGAGGCAGGTTTTAGTGCAGGAAGGCTTAGACAGTGTGGGTTTGATGCCTGCGAATTGCGAAATGCAGGATTTACAGCTCAACAGATGAAAGATGGTGGTTTTTCTGACGGTGAATTGAAAGGAGCTGGTTTCTCACCAGAGGAAATTACAAAAGCGAGTGGTTTGCCTAATGGAATAACCGAAGCTGATGTCCGCAAAGCAGGATGTCAAGTCGATGCATTAAAGCGCCTGCGAGCTGCTGGGGTGACAGCCGCAGCAATTCGACGTATCAGCGGTTGTAGCGCTGCCCAATTAAAGGCGGCAGGTTATAGTGCTGCTGAGCTAAGGAATGCGGGTTTCAGCGCAGCTGATCTAAAGAATGCAGGGTTTACCGCGGCGCAGTTAAAACAGGCTGGTTTTAGTGCAAGAGATCTTCTTAATGCTGGGTTTACACCGGAAGACCTGGCTAATGCTGGATTTACACCCGGGGAAATTGCAGCGGGTGAGTCAGAATTACCACCAGGAATTACACCCGCCGATGTTAAAAGTGCGGGCTGTGATGTTGCAACATTAAAGATGGAGCGTCTGGCGGGTGTGAGCGCCAAGTTGATTAGGCAATATGCCGGCTGTAGTGCGCAGGCGTTAAAAGAGGCCGGATTTACAGATAACGATTTGGCCAATGCCGGTTTTACACCCGCGCAAATCAGCGCCGCAGGCCCAGTGGATGATAACACTATTCGTGCGGCTGGCTGTGATCCACAAAAACTAAAGGCTCTTTTTGCCAGAGGTGTCTCAGCTACCAGAATACGTACTTTAAATGGCTGTAGCGCACAAGCTTTAAAAGCGGCTGGTTATGATGCAAAACAATTAGCTGCGGCTGGTTTTACGCCGCAAGATTTATTAGCAGCTGGGTTCACCCCTGCGCAAATTCGGGCAGCAACAGATGTGTCCGATGACGCTATACGAGCTGCAGGTTGCGATCCCGTCAAATTAAAATACTTATTTAGTCAGGGGGTATCAGCCAAACGGATACGCGAATTAAATGGTTGTAGTGCAGAAGCTTTGAAAGCGGCTGGCTATGACGCTAAAGCCTTATCTGATGCCGGTTTTACTCCTCAACAATTGCTGGATGCTGGTTTTACACCACAACAATTAGGCCAGGCAGGAATTAAAACAGCAGCTGTAATTGCGGCTGGCAGGACGGCGGATTGTAGTGTTGCTTCATTAAAAGCGGCTCGTGCGGCTGGCGTCTCTGCGGCTACAATAAGACAAACACTTGGTTGTAGTGCAGCAGCAATGAAGGCTGCGGGTTATACTGCCGCAGAATTAAGAGATGCGGGTTTTACAGCCGCTGAACTTAAGGATGCAGGTTTTACCGCGGCTGAACTTAAAAATGCCGGTTTTAGTGCCAAAGAATTGCGTGATGCCGGTTTCAGCGCTGCTGATCTTAAGAATGCTGGCTTTACTGCCAGTCAATTAAAAGACGCAGGATTCAGTGCTGCTGACCTTAAAAATGCGGGTTTTACTGCGAGTCAATTAAAAGCAGCCGGGTTTAGTGCCAAAGATCTAAAAGATGCTGGTTTTAGCGCGGCTGCTTTACGTCAAGCCGGTTTTTCGGCAAAAGATTTAAAAGATGCCGGCTACACCGCTGCAGACTTGAAAAATGCTGGTTTCAGCAACGCAGAGATACAGAATGCAGGGTTTCCTCCAGATACTTCTCAGCTGGCAGGTTTACAAGCAGCCACTCAACCAACGGCTGTTCCATCCAACTTGGCAGGGATACCCAGCGTGCCCGGGCAAGCGCCCTCTGCTACTTCAGCACAGGCAGCCCAAGCACAGCAATTACAGGAAATTTTGAAAAGACAGAACCAACAATTAGCTGATCAAAAATATCAGCAAAAAATTCAACAACGTACAGGCCAAATGTTGGGTGTTGCGAATCAGTCACTACAAGAATGGAAAAAGGTGGCTACCCAGGCCTATACTGGTGGCCAAGAGGAAAAAGCGCCGGGTGCGGAAGGTGCTGAGGTGAGTGGTGCTCCTCAGTCAGGAATGGCCGGCGGCATGGCGAGTGGCCCTGGTGGTGCTGGCGGCAGTACTCCTCCACAGAAAGCAATTGTTAGAACGGGCGATATCGTATTCGCTGTTTTAGATACTTCCGTTAATAGTGATGAGCCAGGCCCCATCCTTGCAACGATCGTGTCTGGTAAATTAAAGGGCTCTAAACTAATCGGCAGTTTCAATTTGCCTGCGAATGCCGATAAAATGGTGATTAGTTTTAACACATTATCGGTTCCGGGGGCTGCTAAAACGGTGAGCATTAGTGCGTATGCCATTGATCCAAATACGGCTCGCACCGCATTAGCCAGTAATACGGATCACCATTACCTTCTCCGTTACGGTTCTTTATTTGCTTCTTCTTTCCTGGAAGGTTTTGGTAATGCTTTCCAATCAGCCAACACAACAGTGACAATCGGCGGGACTGGGGGTGGTGATAATATTACCGTTCAAAACGGTATTGGTCGCTCTGCATTGGAAAACGCTGTGATTGGTTTGGCGACGGTGGGTAAAAGTTGGGGGCAGGTTGCACAACAGCAATTTAGTCGACCCACCACCGTGGAAGTATATTCAGGTACTGGCTTGGGTATATTATTTACTCAGGACTTAACCTCACTTTAACTTGATGAGCAGGTAAAAAATGGCAGACGACAAAGATGAATATAGTGATGAGTACCAGTTTGCTGATCTGGATGTAATAAGTCCGGATTCATCGGATGAAGAGGCACGTCCTTCAGAAGCAGCTGGCGGGGAGACAAAGAAGTTTGATGGCGGCGGCAGAAAAGATATTAGACGAAATGCGCTAATTGTTGTTGGTATTGTGATTGTCATCATGCTCATTTATGAGTTTTGGGGGATGTTTTTCTCCGGTAAAACAACCGATGCAGAGACAACAACTGTTCCACCAATAACAACAGCAACACCTCAACCTACTCCAATACAGCCACCTGTTACTGCAACAGTACAGCCTGTGACCCCTCCAACCCCGCCAGTACAGGCAGGGCCTGATAATACACAAATCACTCAAAAATTGTCTGCTTTGGAAATAAGTCAACAAAATCTGCGCTCTGAAGTAAATGCGCTGAACGATCAGTTAAGTGGTATTAATAGCAATGTGAATGAATTAACCACCAAGATAGCTGATCTTAATCAAATGCTAACTACCCTGGCAGCTAAAGTTGATCAGCAATCAAACCAAATTGCCATATTGACAACCAGAACTGCGCCAAAACCTGTGCCCCGTGTAGTTCATAGAGGGCCTCCACGACCTGTTTTCTATATTCAAGCAGTAATACCCGGCAGGGCATGGTTAATTGCAACAAATGGGTCTACACTTACTGTTAGAGAAGGATCACAAATAGCTGGTTATGGTGTAGTGAAGCTGATTGATGCACGTCAGGGACGTGTAATAACCAGTTCAGGTCAAGTAATAAGGTTCAGTCAGCAAGACAGTTGAGGCAAGTAAATATGTCAGGAACTAGTAATTCTTGGATAGCAAGTCAAGTTGATGTTTTAACTAATCTTGCAACTAATTTGCTCCCTGTTGAGCGGATGGTAACAGGAGCCGCTTATGTAATTGGTTTGGCATTCGCTTTTAAGGCCATTTATAGCTTGAAGATGTACGGCGAGTCCAGGACAATGATGTCGAGTAATACGAGCATGAAGGAGCCAGTAATTTATTTAATAGTAGCAGGAATGTTAATTTATTTCCCTACGGGAATGGCTATTATGTTAAATACTACCTTTGGCTCTTCGAATATTTTACAGTATGCACCGGTAAACAGTAATAATCCATTGATTAGCAGTCTGTTTGGCCCGGGCAACCAAGCAGGTTGGGCGCTGTCTATTATAATCCAGGTAATAGGAGTCGTTGCGTTTGTGAGGGGCTGGGTACTGATAGCTCGTTCTGCTTCGCAAGGCCAACCTCCAGGGGGGACAGGTAAAGGGCTGATGCATGTTTTTGGTGGTATTTTGGCGATGAATGTTGTAGCAACGCTACAAATCATCAATAATACATTATATGGTACAGGTGGTTAATAATAGGAGAGATTAAAGTGAAGAAGCCAGTAACATTAAATACAAAGCGTGGTAATAAAAAACGCTTATTGATGTACACAGCTTGTATTGGTTTATTGATTATTGCTGGGGAGGTAGCTGCTTCTAGTAGCACTATTGGTAGTATGGCCTCACAAATTACTGCATCATTTACAAACCTGGCTAAATTAATTACTGCAGGTTCGTATTTGGCGGGACTAGGCTTTTCTATCGGTGCCATTATGAAATTTAAGCAGCATAAGGATAACCCAACCCAGATTCCAATTGGTACGCCTATCGCATTGGTTTTTATTGCGGCAGCGCTATTATTCCTGCCCTCTATCCTAGGTGTGGCCGGAGCAACCATGTTTGGCGGTAGTGGTGGTTCAACTGCTGGTCCTACTGGTACAATTTTCAGTGGTAGTGGTGGTTAAACGTTAAACTTATTTTTAGAAATCAGGAAGGCAGGTTTTGCTTCCTGATTTTGTTATTAATTCATTGCAATTATTGAGAGCATAGTCATATGGCTGAGAACCAGGGGCGTAATACGACTTTAAAGCTTGTAGCGAGTCCTGGCTCATGGAGGATGTATTCAGCCAGAAAGGCTGATGAGCGTTTTAAAGCCTACGAACTAAAGGTTTTTCAGCGTGATCGCTATACCTGTCAGTTTTGCGGGTTTCAGGCAAGGTTATATCAAGAAGTTGTGAACCTTGATCATGATTTTTCTAATAATCGATTATCTAATCTTGTAACAGCGTGCTGTTTTTGTGCCCAATGTTTTTTTATTGAGTCCGTTGGTGTTGGTGGCTATGGCGGCGGCACATTAATTTATCTTCCTGAACTAAGTCAGCCAGAATTAAACAGTCTTTGTCACGTTCTTTTTTGCGCAATTACTAATGACACAGGATACAAATCCAGTGCGCAAAATATTTATCGTAGTTTTAAATTTCGCTCTCAAGTTGTGGAAGAAAAGTATGGTGAAGGAACCAGTGATCCAGCGATATTTGGTCAATTAATTATTGATTCGAATATTACATCAAAGGATGTCTCTGAAAGCCTTTTTAAAAACATCCGATTATTGCCTTCCAGAGCTAAATTCCGCAAACAAATCGAGCGATGGGCTGCAAGTGCCTTAGAAGAAATTACAGAACATAAATAACTAGTCAGCTTAATTGCATAAAGGTTAAATTTGTAGGGTTCATTGAAAATATTCGTTTAATGGTAGGGAAATGGCATGGGGAACTGGTCAGAATCATTTTTTGAAGGTGTTGATACCTTTTTTGCCTGGTTAAGTACTTCATTGAAGCAAACAACCGAGTCTTATTGCGATTTGGAAACTGCTGATAGTCCAACGGTCCTGGTTAACCATGACGGCGCTTTATTGTCTATTCTGAAAATTGAAGGCGTTACTGCGCTTGCCGGTGCCGAAGAATTTGATCGCCTGGTTGAAGGGTTGAGTAATGCGTTTCAGCCTGCCATGGGCAGGCCTGGCCATGCCCTGCAAGTCTATTTTAGCCATGACAAACAAAATATAAGAAAACTTATCCAGGACATTTACGCGCCCGCTGATGCAACAGCAAAGCGTCTGGAACTGGGCCTTGACGATTTATTCAATGAACGTGTTAATTTTCTGGCTCAATATTGTGCTGAAGAACGGTTATATTTTGTTCTTTACACCCGTCCTTATAATTTATCGCAAGAACAATTAAAGGCGGCAAATAAAGCTAAAATGAAAATGCTGAAAGACACCAAAGCGCCGCCTTTTAAAAATACCCAGACTATTTATGCTGCGATTCCAGAGTTACGTGATACGCATGATGCCTATGTACGTTCTATACTTAACGATCTGGATGCGCTTAATATTTATGCAAAATTGGTCGAAGTTCATGATGCAGTACATGCTATCCGCATGACTGCGGATCCTGATTTTACTGCTGATGATTGGCAGGCGACACTCCCTGGCGATAAGATAATGCCACGTGAGGTGAATAATTTTGATGGAGACCCCTCCGATTTGTTATGGCCCTCTTTAGCTAAACAAGTACTTCCACGTGATGCGGAAGCTCTCGATCTACGCACAGTCCGAGTTGGTAATAAAATCTATTCTTCGGTTTTTATTGATTTATTCCCCAAAGATATTAGGCCGTTTATTAATTTGTTTGCCCGTATTTTACCCTCTCATATTCCTTGGAGAATATCCTTTTTAATAGAGAGCGAGGGATTAGGTACCATCAAACTTAAAGGGTTATTGTCCGCGATCCTCAGCTTTTCTTCTGCTCAAAATAGATTAATCAGTGATTCGGTAAACTTATTAAAATATTTACAGCTTAATACGGATGATTCCATCATACGTTTGCGGGTAGTCGCTGCTACCTGGGCTCCAGAAGGGGAGCTTGCTTTATTGCGACGACGTAGTTCGGAACTGGTTAAAGCGATAGAAGGATGGGGTTCAACGGACGTATCTGAAATCTGCGGCGATCCTTTTGCGGGATTTGTTTCCAGTATGCTGGCCACAACAATCAATAGTACTGCCGTGCCTTCTGTAGCTCCTTTATCAGATGTGATCAGCATGTTACCGATTACACGGCCTGCATCGCCCTGGGAGCATGGTGCCTTGTTATTTCGTACACCCGACGGAAAGCCCTGGCCATTTCAGCCAGGTTCGACCCAACAAACTACCTGGATTGATTTGGTGTATGCTCGTCCTGGTTCTGGTAAGTCAGTATTATCTAATGCGATGAATTTGGCACTTTGCCTATCGGGGGGGCTAACCCGCTTACCTCGGATAGCTATTATTGATATTGGTCCTTCAAGTAGTGGACTCATATCGCTTCTTAAAGAGGCGTTGCCTGCTTCTAAACGCCATTTAGTAGCCTATCATCGATTACGTATGACGCCCGATTATTCAATTAATCCCTTCGATACCCAGTTAGGTTGCCGTTACCCGACAGCGATTGAGCGTTCATTTTTAGTTAACTTCCTAACGCTGCTGACCACCCCGTTGGGTGCTGCGAAACCTTATGATGGTATGCCTGATTTGGCAGGTATGGTTGTTGATGAATTATATAAAAGTTTGGCTGATGAATTTAATCCCACCCCCTATTCGCCGGGTGTGGAAGAGTTTATTGACAGTATTTTAGAGGAAATTGGTTTTGTTCGAGATTCAAAATCAACCTGGTGGGAAGTAACTGATTCCCTTTATTCAGCAGGTTTTATCCATGAGGCTATGTTGGCACAACGTTATGCAATGCCCTTACTTGCAGATGCCGCCTCAATCTGTCGTACACCCTCTATTGAGGATTTATATGAAAAGGTCACTGCGCCAACGGGTGAATCATTGATTAATGCTTTTTCTCGTATGATTTCTGGTGCGGTTCGTGAGTATTCAATTCTATCAAGGGTGACAAGTTTTGATATTGGTGATGCACGCGTCGTGTCTCTCGATTTGGATGAGGTTGCCAAGAGTGGTGGAGACGCTGCAGATCGCCAGACTTCGGTTATGTATATGTTGGCGCGTTATGTACTTGCACGCCATTATTACTTGACCGAGGAAAGTTTGACCAATATCCCTGAGCAGTATAAGGAATATCATAAAGAACGGGTTTTAGAAATTAGGGAAGATCCCAAACGGATTGTCTATGACGAATTCCACCGCACTGCCAAATCCTCTGCAGTTCGTGATCAGGTCATTATCGACATGCGTGAGGGTCGGAAATGGAAGGTACAAATTGCTTTGCTATCGCAATCAGTTGATGACTTTGATGCAGTAATGATTGATTTCAGTACTGCAATTTATGTGATGGATGCGGGCCCATCCCAGGCAGTAGAAAAGACCAGTCAGATCTTCGGTTTGTCTAATACAGCCAAAGTGGCATTGCGTACACGAGTACATGGCCCTCGCCAGGGGGGGGCAACCTTCCTGGTACAATATGCAACCAAGAATGGTGTTAACGTGCAATTACTGACGCTGACCTTGGGACCTGTCGAGTTGTGGGCGTTTAGTACCACGGCAGAGGACGCGGCAGTCCGTAATCAATTGTATCGTCACTTAGGGCCTTCGGAAGCAAGAAGATTGTTAGCGGCGATGTTCCCTAATGGCTCAGTTGCAAAAGAAATTGAAGCTAGACTGGCTGCGATGAGAGAGCAAACTGGCCTCATTGAGGAGGATGCAAAATCCAGCGTTGTGGAGCAGCTGGTCGTCGATATATTGAACGCCTACTCTAAAGATCCTAATGTGAAAATCTTGCCAAAACACTAGAGTCTTTCTACTGCCGTGGCACTTTTATGGCTTGATGTTCTGCCTTTCGCTGCTCACATACTCGCAGGTATGCTGTGCAGCATGTAAAATAGCCTTCCAAGTCTCATTATAAAATTATTCAGAAAGTAACGAGGGTATTTGGCTGTGGTTTGTTTCCTGAGTAGGGTCGTGGATTTTTACCCTGGATTTGCTGATCAACAGGTAGGCTAGAGGTACGACATACAACGAGAAAAAGGTGCCTACCACCATACCACCAAGAATTACTAAACCGAGTTGCTCCCGGCTTTCACTACCTGCACCCGAGGCCAATGCTAAAGGCAGAGCCCCTAGGACCATTGCCAGAGTAGTCATTAATATAGGCCGTAATCGAATGCGAGCACTTTCCATGACTGCATTTAATCGATCATGACCAAGTTTGAGTTGTTGATTGGCAAACTCTGTGATCATGATGCCGTGTTTGGTAATCAAGCCGATAAGCGTCACCATCCCAATATTACTATAGATTGATAAGGAACCGCCAAACAGATACAGCGCAATAACCGCTCCGACCAGGCATAAAGGAACGCTAAAAAGTACAATGAGAGGATCAATAAAACTTTCAAATTGTGCAGCTAACACCAGATAAATGAATAAAAGGGCTAGTAAAAAAGCGTATAGGCTACTGCCTGATGATTCAAGATAGTCTTTTACAGCGCCAGTAAAGTGGTATTGAATGTCCTCTGGTAATTTTTCCTTCAACAGTCTTTTTACCTTGGTGAGTACTTCGTTCAAATGAGCCCCAGGAGCCAGTTCCGCAGTTATATTGGCCGTGCGTAAACGATTTAGATGGGGGAGACTGTCTGGGCCAATGGTATTTTTTATCTGAATCAGGGTTGATAAAGGGATCATACGCCCACGCCCACTTTGGACATAAAGTTTGTTTAATACAGAAATATCACGGCGCTCAGCTTGTTGTAGCTGTAGTATCACCTTGTAGGCTTGACCGTCGTAATTAAAATTCACCGGGTTACTACCTCCCAGCATTGTAGAAAGTAATTCCGCCACGTCCGCTAGATTCACATTTAGATCAGCCGCTAATTGCCGATCAATTTCAACATCAATCTGTTCGCTATCCAAGGCTAAATTATTTTTTACATGCCTGAAGCGCGAGTCGTCAGACAGGGATTTGGTAATGTCGTTAGCAATTTGGTTTAACCGCAGGTAGGAGGTATTCCCTAAAAGGGCCATACTAAACTGACTATTAATTCCTCCTCCACCTCGATGACCCAAGGGGTTAGGACTTGCGGGAAAAACATTGATACCAGTAATTTTTTGCATTTTCTCGCTAAGCTCATTACTTATTTCTCTTTGACTACGGTGCCGTTCATTCCAGGGAGCTAATTTTAAGAGAGTAAAGGCCGATGAGGGTTTTACTGAAGTAAGATAGACTACTTTCTCAGGAATTGTTTCATAAACGGCCTCTAGCTCGCGACTATATTGATCGGTATAAGCCGTGCTGGCATTAGTCGGTGAAGAGATAGGGGCTATGATATACGATTGATCTTCTGTTGGAGCAAGTTCTGCCCCCAGGCGTAGATAGCAAAACAAGCCAATGAGGCAAGAACAAAAAACTAAAATACCAAGACGTGAAGGTTGCTTAAGTACGGCAAACAAACTTTGATGATAACGAGTGCTTAGTTTTTCAAATTGTTTGTCTAACCACAGGCTGTAACGACCTTCTTGATGTCGTAAAAGCCTTGAACACATCATGGGTGATAAACTTAAAGCAACAATACCAGAGATAATCACTGTCAAAGCCAGGGTGGTCCCGAATTGCAGGAATAGTTTGCCAGTAAAACCGGCAACAAAGCCCATAGGGGCATAAACTGCTGCCAGGGTGATTGTCATTGCCAAGACAACAAAAACGATTTCTGTACTCCCTTTTATTGCTGCTTGCATGGCAGATAATCCTGCCTGCATATGGCGGTGGCAATTTTCGAGTACAACAATAGCGTCATCCACTACCAAGCCAATTGCCAATACCATTGCTAATAAAGTAATCGTATTTAATTCAAAACCCAACCAGTACATAGGCCAGAAAGCACTGACCAGGCAAATAGGAATGGTAATGATAGGAATCATTGCCGCGCGCAAATTACCTAGAAAAAGAAAAACCACCAGTCCAACAAATAAAATGGCTTCAATAAATGTTTTATAGACTTCATGGATAGAACGTTTAATAAAATTGGTTGAATCAAAAACCAGTTGAATGCTAAAACCCGGGGGCAAGGTTTGCTGCAAGGAAACCAATGTTTTTTTAACCGCTGCTGCCACGTCGACAGGATTTGCAGTGGATTGCGCAAGGATTGCTAATCCAACTGCCGATTTACCATTAATACGGAGTAAATTATCTTCATTTTCGCTGCCTACCGAAACGGTTGCCACCTCGGCCAGACGGATGAGTTGATTATTACGATGGGCAATGACGAGATCAGCAAAATGCTTAGCATCTTGCAAACGTGCATGAGTGACTACCGTATAATAACGGTTAGTGCTTTTAATTTGACCGCTTGGAATGTCGAGATTTTGCTGGGTAAGTGCATTTTTAACTTCGGCAACAGTGACTCTCCGGGCTGCCATTTTTACCGGATCGAGGGCAATTTTAACGGCGTAATCTCGTCCACCATGATAGGTTACTTCTCCGACCCCTTTAATTTCTTGTAACCTGGGTTTGATGTGACGGGAGACATAATCGGTGATTTCAAGGGAGTCTTTTGTTTTATCATGAAAGCCAATAACGGCAACAGGATTTGCATCTGCGTCGTTTTTACTGACGACCGGTGCATGGCTATCTTTGGGGAGTTTTGCCTGGATCGCGGACATTTTGTTACGAATATCGCTAACGATCTCATTGATATCAACGCCCAGTTGAAAATCAATATTAACCCGGCTTTTACCTAACATACTGGTGGAGCGTAGCGAGTCAACGCCTGATATACCTGACAAGGCATTTTCAATGGGAATAGTAATTTCTTTTTCTACCAATTCAGGACTTGCCCCATCATATTCAGTAGAAATATGGACAATGGGTTTATCGATATTGGGTAAATGCCTTACCGGCAATTTGTTGAAATGAATCAAACCGGCAATAACCATTAGTAAAGTGAAAACAATTGTAAAAACGGGTCGTTGGATGCAGCGTTTGGAAAAATTCACTCTATTTCCTACCCTTCATGAATATCAATGACGTGACTTCCTTCCTTGAGCTTGTGTTGACCTCGCACAATCACGATATCATCGGCTTGCAAGCCACTGCAAATCTCGGTCATCGAGGCATGATGCGCGCCTGTTTCAACAGGGACAGCGACGGCTATATCATCACGTAATACAAAGATTTTTTGACCATGGATAGTCGGAATCAGGCTTTCTTCGGGAACCAGGAGACGTTTTTTCTTTTCACCAAACTGGTGACTGACTCGCACAAACAATCCCGCAGACAGTATGCGTTGCGGATTATCGATCAACGCTTCCACCGCGATAGTTCGTGTTTCGCGGTCAACTGCTGGATCAATATAATTAACCACGCCTTGAAAAATTTTTTTAGGAAAAGCATCAGAAACCACATTGACTTTCTGTCCCTCTTGTAAACGGGGTAAGTAACGTTCTGGCAGATTATATTCGACTCGCAATTTTTGATTGGCGACCAAATGGACCAGCGGTTGGCCAACTTTTACATATTGCCCTACACTGACTTGTCTTGAGCCCAGCGTCCCGGAAAAAGGTGCCCGTAAGCTTAGTTTTTCTAATTGGGCCCTCTTGGCTTTCACCGTATTCTGTTTTTCCTGCAAATCAGCTGAGGCTTGGTCCAAGGCTTGTGCCGAGGCAAGTTTACGTTTGGCCAATTCATTCATACGTTGGTAGCTTGTTTCACTTAGTGTGAGATTGGCTTCTGCACTGGCCAATTCACTTTTTAAAACGGTATTATCGAGCTGGATTAAAAGCGTGCCTTTTTTTACACTGGCTCCCGGTTTGAAATAAATCGCTGCAATTTGCCCGGCTAATTCGGAACTAATATCGATGTTATCGGTACTGGCAAGACTACCCAGGGTTTCAAACTGTTCTGCTAAGATTTTTTCCGTAACCGCTGCCGTTTCAACGGCAATTGCATTCATAGGAATGGGGTTACTAACCGCTTTCTTGTGTTGAAAAATAAAGATAGATGTTGAAACGATGCCCAAGAGTGTCATGAGCAAGATAATGGAGCGAGATTTCATGCCGAAGGCACCCAATAGCTATAGATCGGTAGATTATAAAGCACTTTGGACGAAGATTCAAAAAAAGGTAATCAGGTATAGGTTTAATAGATATCAATTAGCAAAATTACTAAACAAAGGGGTTAATGCAACATTTTCCAATAACCCCATTAATCAACGTGGTGGATTAGCTAAGCTTACTACATTGTACAATGTTCTGAATTCTCTTCGGGAAGAAGTGATTGTCTACGTGTCTCAATGAATGTTTGCTTCTCTTCTAATTGGGTTTTGTATTCCGTGTATGCCAGATAATTACGTGCCATAGTCTGGTAGTTTTCAAAATTGGATAAAGCATCCTCCTTGACTAAAGATTCTTCAGAAGAGAAGAAGTGCAAGCTGCTACTGAGTGCCTGGAATCGTTTCATCTGTTCAATAACGATACCACTGGCATGGTTATTGATAAGGTCCAGGGTTCGTTGCTTGGTTGCACCTGGCTCGAATAATTCGAAAAGACTCCAAATGGACGTGACTAGGTTATTAAGCTCCTTAAATTTTTCAAGATGGTTATTGGCTTCTTCAAGTGTAAATTTTTTAATCTGTTCTTCAGTAAGATTCGCCAGGACCTGCATTTGTTCTTTCATGGTTAAATTTTCATCAAGTAGTAAAATAGTAGTGTTTGATACTAACAAAATGTGATCGTTGTTACTACTATAAAAGAGTTATTCTTTTAATAGGGAGATAAAGAAATGGACACGAGACTTGATTATTATAAAATTTCTCCGGATGCGGTCAAAGCCCTCTACAGTCTTGAGAGTCATGTTAGCAAAAGTGGTTTGGAAAAGACCTTATTAGAACTGGTTAAATTAAGAGTATCACAAATCAATGGCTGCGCTTACTGCGTTGATATGCATACTACTGAGGCTCATAAGTTAGGTGAAACAGAGCGCCGCTTACATGCGGTGGCTGTTTGGCATGAATCGCCTTTTTTTACCAAGCGTGAGAGGGCAGCTCTGGCTTGGGCAGAATCCGTTACCTTATTATCAGAAACACAGGCTGACGATGAGACTTATCAACAAGTCCGCCAATGTTTTAATGAGTTGGAAACGGTCGAGTTGACGATGGCAATTATTACCATAAATAGCTGGAATCGCCTTGCTGTATCTTTTCGTAAATTGCCAAAATGAATGGGAATAAAAAATTGAATTGGAGAGGGTTAACACCTTGCCAGCAGTAGAGTGTCACTGCATGGCAAGGATTAAGATTTTACTTATTGCCTAGCATAGCATTTTGGTTACAAAAGCGTACTTCATCTTGTTTATCAAATCCTTGAATAGCAGTAACCACAGGTCGACTAATCAGGCTAATAGCCGATTTAAGGAAACTTGCTGCGGCCAATAAAAAGGCAGCGCCAGCGACAAACAGATAATGAGACATCTGCAAATCTTCATCGATAGAAACTTTGTCTTTAGCTTTCATAAAACCAGTGTGAATTGCCAAATCTTGAACACCTTCCCAAATAGCAGCTGCTGCAGCTACGGTTGCGACGGCTAAACTCATAAGCGGTATGGCAGTGGCACCAACGACTTCATCAAAATAATCATGGCCATCACGTAAGCTTTCAAAAATCTTCAAACGTTCCAGCGCTTGCTCAGATAAAAAAGCAAAACCATCATCAAAGGTCATTTTCATGAGCGTTGCACCTTTTTTCTTAAACTTTTCTTCCAGAAAATCCAAGTGATCTGCATAATTTTGGAAAAAATTCTTTTTTACATCAGGTGTATTTTGACCTGTACAAATTTTTACATTTTGGAAAAAACTAACGATGCCCATTTCCACTCCCAGATGTTAACTAAATTGAATTTATGGTTAGCAATTATACATTTATTTTATTTTTCGTCAATGCAGTACAGAGAAATTCAAATAAGTTTAAATTTCTTTACCCAGAAAGAAGATACAGTTTTTTATTTTTTTAGCCAATTAATTTAACAGACTGGTAATAATATTTGAGAGTAATTTTACAGCTTATTCGAAAAGAAGCTAGACTTGGTTAGTGTTGGTTTGCTGACTGCGTGGCAAAGACATGAATTTTAAATCATAAATTAAAACAATTTGTTCAAAAAAATATTGATTTCTCGGAAGCCAGCCTCTTTCGAGGCAGCAAGTTAAAAATCCCGAGTCTTAAGGTGATTATTGTTTATTCTCTGCTAACCAGGTGGTTAAAACATCAATAATTTTTCGCGCTTGTTCTTCACTGGAAATATTGAATTTAGATTTCATCCAGTATTGGTTATTACGTTTTTGATAACGTCTGATTGAGTATTTGATTGGGCCGAACTCTTTTTTACTCGCATCCCAATCCTGGTAGCGGAACATAATCGTCGTCCAGGCGCCTTTGGATAATACCTCTTTTCCCAGTTCGCGAGTCGTTTCCGTCCCATCTTCGCTATAAGCAATTGTTAAATCATCAATCGTTTCACTCATGGTTATTTCCACGCTGTAAATTAATCGATGGATTGTAATTTGCCGTTAACAAATGTCAAGCTAATTGGTGATTGGTATTGTCCAGGCTGATAAATCCACAATTCTGGTTTTTGATTACTCACGATGGGTTGATTGATAAAGGTATTATTGACAACGGAGGGATTACCACAGGCGTTGTAAACCGAGGTGACGGGATCCCCCACTTGAATACTCCGGCCGCCACAGATAGAAAAGGCATTGCTGCTATTACCATTGAGACGGATGGCACTCACTTTATTATCAATCACATCAACTTCCAATTGTGCGCCGCTATTTGTACCTACAGGGACAGACCAAACACCATAAAAGGCTGTCTGACTACCCTGATTGTTAAACATGAGTTGTTGCATGGGTACTTTTTGAGTGACTGGGCGATTTAATTGCTGTTTACTTAAGGGTTGTCCACAAGCAGCCATCACTTGGTCTGTTGTCATACCAATATTGATGTAGCCTGCATTTTGTGGACAATAAAAGGATTGAGCAGCAAGCACATTGAAAGATAAAGAAAAAGAGGCTATCCCTAAGGCAGTTACGAATCGGCTAGTCATAAGCGTGTCCAAAATGATTGCAACCTGATTCAAGTATAGCTCTCCCAATGTAGTTTTGCCGTTTAAAAATAGGCTAAACAAGTCGTAAAGGCATTGATGCACTCATGAACAGAGTAATCACCTTTAAAATAATTAAAACAATAAAAGGAGAAAAATCAAAACCAGAAATATCAGGTACCAAACGTCGCCCTAAATCTAATAAAGGATCGGTCACCATCTTGATAATATCATTCGCAGGATGTTGCCATGCTGGATTAACCCAACTCATAACGACCCGGATCAGAATCATATAGAAAAGCAGGTTACAGGGTTGAACAATAAGATCAGCCACAGAAAATAACAGAATATAGGAGATTGGCATGAGGGTTTTATAAAGAAGCAAGCCAAGGACTATAAATTTAATAATTTCAACAACAATGAGTAGACCAAAACAGACCCAGTCATAGCGCTGTTTTGCCGGTAGTTTTTCTGTTCCTATCAGCCGTTCTAGTGGGCCGAGCAAAGGATCTGTTAATTTGTTTATCGCTTGGTGCACAGGATGCAGGCTACTTACATGGAAGTAACGCAAAATAAGACGTAACCATAAAACAAACAAAAACAAATTGAAAAATAGGCTGATCAGAAAATAGGTAACCGCCATCAATCCCGCCATCATATCCTCGCAAAAAAGGTTAATTAGAAATTTATCCTAGCGTGTTTATAGCATCGATTTATTGCTGAATATCACTAGGATCCCAGTTGTTGTGCGCGTTCACAAGCTGCTTTCATTGCCTGAAATATCAGCTCTTCGAATCCTTGTTGTCGCAGTATATCGAGTGCAGCGGCAGTTGTGCCAGAGGGAGAGGTCACCTTTTTTCGTAAAGCAGACAGTTCAAGGGTATTATTTTTAGCTAAATGGGCAGCTCCGAGAACTGTTTGCAAGGTGAAGCTGTGAGCAATGTTCTCGTCAAGCCCAAGTTTTTTGGCCGCATTAATCATTGCTTCCATGAAAAGAAAGACATAGGCCGGCCCGCTACCGGATAACGCTGTCAATGAATCAATATCACTTTCTTTCGTAACCCAGGTCGTGAGGCCAGAGGCTTGAAAAAGTTGTTCAATTAGGTGCTTCTGTTTGTTGGTAACACAATCATTCGCTATTAAGGGAGTGGCTCCTTCCCGCACAGCGATGGGTATATTAGGCATACTACGGACGATTGCTTGGTTCGTGGGACAGTATTGGGCTAACCAGGAGAGACTCATGCCAGCAGCAATCGAAACCAGTAAGCAGTTTGGAGGCAGGTGAGGGCTAATTTGAGTTAAAACGGTTTTCAGGTTCGCCGGTTTAACGGCTAAAAAAATGACGTCAGCATCCTTAATAACTGCCAGATTATCATGGTCGGTGTGAAAGCCATCATCATTAATTCCTTTTGCAAGGGAAGGAGAGGCAGCAAAAATTTGGTAATCACGATTATTGCGTAAAGTACGCGCAATTGCCTGTGCCATGTTGCCGAAACCAATAAAACTAATTTTCATCGCTGTTAACCTTGTCTTTCACCAAAGATAGCGCGGCCAATGCGTACTAGAGTACTACCAGCACGAATCGCTGCTTCAAAATCATCACTCATTCCCATGGATAGAGTATCCATGGATAGGTTCAATTTTTTGTTCAAATCAGCTAATAAACTAGCAAGACGCAGAAAACTCTCATATTGCTGCTGTGTGTTGTCTTGAGGACGAGGAATGGTCATTAATCCTCGCAATGTCAAGGAGGGTAATTGACCAACAAAAAGAGCAAGTTTTTCAGCCTGAATTGGGCTGACACCCGACTTACTCTCTTCCTCATCCAGATTAATTTGCAGACAAATATTAAGTGCAGGCAGGTGTGCAGGACGATATTTAGCCAGCATCATCGCAATTTCTTCGCGGCCGACACTATGTACCCACTCAAAGTCTTGGGCTATACCCCGAGTTTTATTGCTTTGAATGGGGCCGATGAAATGCCAGTGAATTGCTAAATCAGATAAGGCATGAATTTTGACTTGCGCCTCCTGTAAATAATTTTCACCAAAATCACTGATCCCTGCTTCAAATGCCTGTTTAATTGCATCGCTTGACTGACCTTTGCTGACAGCCAGTAATTTTACTGTATTTGCTTCGCGCTCGTAACGTTCAGTAGCTGTAGTGATAAGCGTTTGAATTTGATGAACGCGATCGCTAATGGTCATGATTTAAGACAACCCAAAAAGCCTAAAGGTAGCAAATTATTGTGCTGTCTAACAATAGAATGCGATCGAAATGCTATTTATTAGCGTGAAGTGAGTTTCGAATGAAAACATGAGTTCGCTAGACACAATCCGGGTTACTCTGCATGATAGTTTGGGATAAATAGTTGCAAAAACAGGGATCGATATGGATATCAAGGAATTATTAGTAGTTGCAGTAGACAACAAGGCCTCGGATTTACACTTATCAGCTGGGTTACCCCCTGTGATTCGTGTAGATGGAACTTTGCATCAGACAGCACTTCCAGTCTTGGAGCAGCAAGAACTTAGTCAGCTCCTTGCCAATAGTATGACTACCGAGCAAAGAAACGAGTATGGGCAGAATAAAGACATTGATTTTGCTTTCGAAATTGCAGAGCTGGCTCGTTTTCGAGTGAATGTCTTTCATCAAGCACGGGGTGTTGGCGCGGTATTCCGTGTTATTCCATCAAGAATTCCCAGCATGGCGGAGCTGGAACTGCCACCGATTTTTACTGAAATTGCTTTTTATTCTCGTGGCTTGATATTAATTACCGGGCCTACCGGTTCGGGGAAGAGTACTACGGCTGCTGCATTGCTCGATCACATCAATACAGTGCGTTCTCAACATATTCTTACGATTGAAGATCCGATTGAATTCATCCACCAAAGTAAAAAATGCCTGGTTAATCAGCGTCAGGTTCGGCGTGATACAATCAGCTTCAATGCAGCTTTACGTTCAGCCTTAAGGGAAGATCCGGACGTTATTTTGGTCGGTGAGTTACGTGATTTGGAAACCATTCGTCTTGCTATGACTGCTGCTGAAACAGGTCACTTGGTGTTTGCGACTTTACATACGAACTCTGCCGTAAAGGCAATTCACCGGATCATTGATGTGTTTCCTGGCGTGGAAAAATCACTGGCACGCTCCATGTTAGCGGAATCTTTGCAAGCCGTTATTGCGCAAAATTTGTTGCCAAAAATAAAGGGCGGCCGTATTGCTGCCTTTGAAATCATGCTTTGTAATACCGCTATCCGTAATCTGATCCGTGAAGATAAACTCGCACAAATGTACTCTTCTATGCAGACTGGACAGGCTAAGGGGATGCAAACCCTGGAACAACATTTAATGCAGCTATGGCGATCCAATTTGATTGCAGCGCCTCATATACAGGAAGGCGGTGTTCATCTAAGCTAATGGATCGTGCGTTCGACATGGAAGGAGCAAGTTTCTCACTTGCTCCCTTGCTGGGTAGGGGTTAGGCGTTTTTCTGTATTTCGATGAGCTGAACAATCCCATTTTCTGCCAGGGCCAACATCTGATTGAGTTGATCACGATTAAAACTCTTATCTTCTGCTGTACCCTGCACTTCTATGAATTGGCCTTCTTCATTCATTACAATATTCATATCGGTTTCTGCCAAGACATCTTCAGCATAATCTAAATCAAGGACAGGTTGGCCGCGGTAAATACCGACGGAAACAGCTGCAATGTAATTAAATGCGGGCATTTTACGTAGTTTTTCGCGTGCCACCATCCATGAAAGGGCGTCTTTCATTGCTACACAGGCACCAGTAATTGCTGCAGTACGAGTGCCGCCATCTGCCTGAATCACATCACAATCGAGGGTAATGGTGCTTTCGCCCAAGACTTTCAAATCGATGCAAGCGCGTAAAGAGCGTCCGATGAGCCGCTGAATTTCAAGTGTCCTGCCACCTTGCTTCCCTTTGCTGGCTTCCCTTTCTGTCCGGCTGTGTGTAGCGCGAGGCAACATACCGTATTCAGCAGTAATCCAGCCCTGGTTTTTGCCTTTAAGAAAACGGGGTACGCCATCAATAACCGAGGCATTACATAAAACGCGAGTCTCGCCAAACTCAACCAAGACTGAGCCTTCGGCATGACTAGTAAAATTACGGGTGATTTTGATCGCACGTAATTGATTGGGTTCACGATTGCTGGGGCGCATGCTTAATCCTCACTAAAAATGGGCGATTATAAACCTTTCGGTCGGACTATGCACCTGGGCTTGCATTTGTACAAATTTAGTTTATAGTCGCCCAACGTTAAATTTTGCTAGTATTATTTATGACCTATAGTATGACCGCCTTTACCAGAGTGCAGAAACAGCTCGATGAAGGTATTCTGTGCTGGGAAATTAAGTCAGTGAATCATCGCTATCTGGATGTCTCTTTTCGTTTGCCGGAAGTCTTCCGTTTTTTAGAAACTTCTTTACGCACTATGATGCGTGGAAAAATAAGTCGTGGTAAATTGGAGTGTCAACTTAAGTTCCAGAGTAGTGCAAAGGATGCCCAATCCCTACGTATCGATGACTGCCTGGTCAACAGTCTAATGGCGGCAGGACATCAGTTGGCGACGACTAAGCAATTACCTAATGATTTAACGTTAAGTACCATTTTATCCTGGCCTGGTGTGATACAAACCTCCCAATCTGATCAGGAGGCATTAGGCAAGCAGGTGGAGTTATTATTTCAGGAAACCCTGGATCAGCTATTGGCGGTAAGAAAGTCCGAAGGGCAGGCATTGAGAGTACATATACAAAGTCGTTTAGATAAATTACAGGATGAAATTAAAGTGGCATGGCAATTGGTTGCACCACTTACGGAACAAACAAAAGACAAGTTACTGACCCGGTTGCATGTTTTGCAACTGGAGGTCGATAAGACACGTGTAGAACAAGAGATTGCTCTGCAATTGGCTCGTTTGGATGTGACTGAAGAGCTAGACAGGTTGCAAACCCATGTGGTTGAAGTCGAAAAAGTGCTGCAACGTGAGGAAGCGGTTGGACGCCGTCTGGACTTTTTGATGCAGGAACTGAATCGGGAAGCGAACACGCTGAGTTCAAAATCAGAATCCGTTGCTTTGACCCAGAGCGCTGTTGAAATGAAAGTGTTAATTGAGCAAATGCGTGAACAAATTCAAAATATAGAGTAAGACCATGGCCGATGCTTATGCAGGTAATTTAATAATCGTTGCTGCTCCCTCCGGGGGAGGGAAAACCAGTTTGGTGCGAAAGTTAGTGACTTCACTCCCTGAAATCGAAGTCTCTATTTCCCATACTACCCGTAAAAAACGGCCCGGTGAAAAAGATGGGGTGGATTACTTTTTTGTTGATGAACAGCAATTTATGGCCATGATAGAAGCCAATGCATTTATAGAGCATGCCCTGGTATTTAATCATCATTATGGTACTTCTGTAGCGCAGATAAACACCCGTCTCCAGGCAGGCGTTGATGTGGTTTTAGACATTGATTGGCAAGGTGCCCAACAAATTAAAGATATTTTTCCTGATGCTGTTTCTGTCTTTGTCATACCGCCTGCACTGGATACCCTTAAACAGCGGCTTTTAGACCGGCGTCAGGATAATGAAGAGGTTATTTCCAGCCGTATGCGGCGGGCTCAGGATGAACTAAGCCATTTTTCAGAATTCGATTATCTGATAGTCAATGATGATTTCAATAAAGCAGCTGCTGAGTTACAAGCCATAGTCATTGCAAACCGGCTCCGAATGGCTCGTCAAGTCAATCAGCAAGGAAAATTACTTTCATTCTTGATGGCATCGCAGTAAAATAGACTATTTTGGCTCCAAGTTGGTATCTTTTTTAAGTTCTGGAGGAGAAGAGTATGGCACGTGTAACCGTAGAAGATTGTTTAGAGCATGTTGCAAACCGGTTTGAATTAGTCATGGTGGCTACCAAACGTGCTCGTGAGATAGCTGTTCGTGGCGAACAACCCATGGTGGAATGGGAAAATGATAAACCTACTGTGGTTGCTTTGCGAGAAATTGCTGAAGGGTTAGTTAAGCCGGATATCCTGGACAAAGACTAGGATTATTGGAAGCGGTCGACATTGTCATTGGCATGAGTAATTAGGATTGGAGTATGTGAGTATTTCCGCACAGAAAATCAATCCAAGTGTAAAAATGATAGAAATGTCAACGGACTCTAGTTTTGATAGTCAATTTTACTATAATGGTGAAACAAGAGTGTTTTTTATACTGATGTTTCCAGGTTGTTTTACCGCGCTTAAAACAAGCTGCTCCAAGCTATTAGAAAATTGACGAGAGAACTCAATGTTGTATCCGGGGGCATTAGCCCAAATAAATTCAGCGGTAGTTGAAGGGAGTGTTGTGTGAGCTACTTTAAGGAGTTAGACGAAGAGCTTAAATGCTACCTTGAGCAACCGCTTATTGAAAAATGTTATCAAGCTTATCTGGTCGCTGAAAAAGCACATCGCGGCCAAATGCGTCGCTCAGGTGAACCTTATATTACCCATCCGGTTGCCGCAGCGTTGATTTTAGCCCGTATGCGCCTGGATTATCAAACCATAATGGCCACTCTACTCCACGATGTGGTTGAAGATACCTCCATTAGTAAAGATGATTTAACCCAGCAATTTGGTGAAGATGTTACTGCCTTGGTCGATGGAGTAACCAAACTGACCAAAATCAAATTTGAATCTCGCGCTGAAGCCCAGGCGGAAAATTTCCGCAAAATGGTTTTAGCGATGGTGAAAGATATCCGTGTCATTATTGTAAAACTCGCTGATCGTTATCATAACATGCGTACCTTAGGCGCAATGCCATCGGTAAAGAGAAGACGCATTGCGATCGAAACCCTGGAAATTTATGCCCCCATTGCCAATCGTTTGGGGATGCATGCTATCTATATTGGTCTTGAGGATTTGGGCTTTCAAGCGCTTTATCCCATGCGCTATAGGGCTATTAAGTCAGCAGTCGAAAAATCACGAGGTAATCGGCGTGAGCTCACCCAAAAAATTGAACAGGATTTGCAGCAGGCCTTGGAGAAACTCAATATTCCCTATGAGCATGTTTTTGGTCGGCAGAAACATTTATATAGTATCTATCGTAAAATGCGGCAAAAAAAAGCGTCTTTTACTGAAATAACCGATGTTTTTGCTTTTCGAGTGATTACTGAGGATATTGATTCCTGTTACCGGGTTCTGGGAGCCTTACACCAAACGTATAAACCCGTGCCGCAACGTTTCAAGGACTATATCGGGATTCCTAAAGCCAATGGTTATCAATCCCTGCACACCACTTTATTTGGCCCCTTTGGGGTTCCCCTGGAAGTACAAATACGTACTCGCGACATGGATAAGGTGGCTGAAAACGGGGTGGCTGCCCACTGGATTTATAAATCGTCTGGTTTGGAAGTGAATGAGGCCCAATTACGTGCACGTGAATGGGTACAGCGCTTGTTGGAAATGCAGCGCAGCACAGGAAATTCTTTGGAATTTATTGAAAACGTTAAAATTGATTTATTCCCGGATGAAGTGTATGTATTTACCCCTAAAGGCCATATTATGGAATTGCCCAAGGGCGCTACACCAGTTGATTTTGCCTATACAGTGCATTCTGGTGTGGGAAATAGTTGTGTTGCCGCCAAAGTGAATCGTCGGCTGGTTCCACTGAGCATTCCATTAACGAATGGCCAGACGGTCGAAATTATTACTGCACCTGGGGCTCGCCCTAACCCGGCCTGGCTTAATTTTGTGGTGACTGGCAAGGCGCGCAGTAACATACGTCATTTCTTGAAAAGTCAGCAACATACGGAATCGATTGTGTTGGGTAAACGTTTGTTGGAGCAATCGCTTGTTGAGTTAGGCAGTGATTATGCCAAGGTACCGCCGGAGTCTTTGCAAGCCTTGTTACATGATCTAAATTATAAATCCGCCGATGAGTTACTTTATGCTATTGGTATTGGTAATCAGATGCCAATGATTATAGCCAAACGGCTGGTGATTAGTCAGGAAAGTAGCGAACTTGATAAAACAGCGAAAAGTGGTCCTTTGGCTATTAAAGGTACTGAAGGGATGGTGGTTCATTTCGCTGATTGTTGCCAACCGATACCAGGCGATAGTATTGTTGGGCGTTTTCAGCAAGGTCGCGGTATTATAGTGCATGCCAGTGATTGTCCTAACATTAATCAAGGACGAAATCACCCGGAACAATTGGTTTCTTTACGCTGGGATGACCAGGTGCAAGGTGAGTTTTGGGTAGATATTACCGTTGAAGTCGCTAATCAGCGCGGTGTTTTAGCTGCATTAGCAACAGCAATTTCTGAGGCGGAATCCAATATTGGTAATATTAATGTCGATCCACGAGATGGGCGGCATAATGGAGTAACTTTTTCCATCAGTGTGCGTGACAGAACTCATTTAGCACGAGTGATGCGTCGTTTGCGTGCTAATAAAGTGGTGATGCGCCTATATCGTAAAAAGCAGGGAGATTAATTGATGCAACCTATTCATAGTGCGTTAGCGCCAGCAGCGATTGGCACCTATAGTCAAGCAGTTCGTTGTGGAGATATTGTTTATCTCTCCGGGCAGATTCCGCTTGATCCGCAAACCATGCAATTATGCAGCGATGAAATTCGCCTGCAAATTAATCAGGTTTTTGATAACTTGGAAGCTGTTTGTAAAGCGGCAGGTGGCAGTTTGGCAAATTTGGTTAAATTGACTGTTTATCTGGTTGATCTGAACCATTTTCCGTTGGTTAACGAAGCAATGACGCGTTATTTTGATGAACCTTATCCAGCCCGGGCAGCAATTGGAGTAAGTGCCCTGCCGCGTGGAGCGCAGGTAGAAATCGATGGGGTGATGGTTTTACCCGCATCAGTTCAAGGTTAAGGACGTGGTTGATAAGCAATATACACAAACCGGGCGTTGGATGTTTCTCATTGCCTGGTTGTTGTTTTTTGGGTTATTGCTTTTATTTTTTTATTATTACGGTGAGAAGGAACAAGGTTCCTATCAAATCACTCATGGATCTGTCACGATTGTTGCTGATGAACAGGGGCACTATTACATCGATGGTTCCATTAATGATTATCCGGTTAAATTTATTTTAGATACAGGGGCTACTTTGGTGGCTATACCCCAATGGCTAGCTGCCAAGTTGCAGTTGCAGGGTCGTTATCCAATTAGCATCCAAACAGCCAGTGGCGAAGTGACAGGGACTTTGACTCGCCTAAAACAACTAAGTTTTGCTAAATTTACCTTAAATAACGTTAAGGCAGTGATTGTACCCGGCAGTGATGATGACACTATCTTATTAGGTATGAATGTGTTGTCCCAGTTTAATTTATCGCAGCAGGATAAACAGTTAATTATAAAAAAGTGATTTACCCTCAGGACTTACGAAAAATGTCGAAGTCGAGGCAAAATTGGATTTTAATGAGAGTGTTTAGCATGACTAAATGACCGAATTAAAAGCAAAATTTTAACGAAGGGGATCGGAGGTTGCGTGAGTTTGATCCTATTGAGTTTAGATTAAAGAGTCGTTGAGCTAGAAGATAGCAACCAAAACCTAAGCACATCAGGATAGTATCAACAGCTCTAAAAAAGCGATGAGTTTGTATGAGTATAGTTTCTCTTCATGGGGTAACCTTAAAACTTGCTGGCAATTGCTTGCTTGATGCGGTTGATTGGCAGATCCAGCCGCAGGAGCGTATTGCTTTGGTGGGACGAAATGGCGCTGGTAAATCTACTTTGTTGCGTTTATTGCAAGGCGATTTGCTGCCTGACAGTGGGCAACTGAATAAACTTGGCGGGTTACGCGTTGCTGGTTTAACTCAGGAAGTTCCCATAAGCGGTAAAGAGACGGTTTACCATTTTTTGGTAAAAAGTTTGGGTGAAGTTGGGGAGGTACTTGCGCAATTCCATCATTTATCAGCGACCAATGATTTAGCCAGATTAGCTGTATGTCAACAGCAAATGGATAATCTGCATGCCTGGGATTTGCTACCCAGGGTAGACATGATGGCAAGTCGTTTAGGCCTTGATCCGCAAGCGCAAATGAGTCGTTTATCAGGCGGAATGAAACGGCGGGCTTTGTTGGCTGCAGCCCTGATTGCTGCCCCTGATCTTTTGCTACTTGATGAACCTACAAACCATTTGGATGTGAATGCCATTGAATGGTTGGAATCTTATCTAAAAACCTATACGGGTAGTTTACTGGTTGTAACGCACGATCGTGAATTTTTGGGGCAGATCGCTAATCGCATTGTCGAAATTGATCGCGGCAAACTTTACAGTCACGAATGTGATTACGATACTTATTTGGATCGGCGTGAAGCACTACGGCTCAGTGAACAAAAGCAAAATGCTTTATTTGATAAGCGTCTGGCAGATGAAGAGGCATGGATTCGTACTGGTATCAAAGCCCGCCGCACTCGCAATGAAGGACGTGTACGCGCGTTAAAAGCAATGCGAGAAGAATACAAAGCCCGCCGCGCGCAATTAGGCAAGGTACAAGCATTAACCTTGGATGTATCGCGCTCAGGTTCTTTGGTTATCGAGGCGAATAAGGTTAATTTTTCCGTATCAGGCCAAACCTTGCTGCGCGATTTTTCACTGCTACTGACCCGTGGTGACAAGATTGGTATTATTGGTCCAAATGGTTGTGGTAAAACAACGTTAGTCCGTTTGCTCTTAGGCGAATTGAGTCCTGACTCCGGGACAGTTCGACAAGGGACCTCTCTGGAAATCGCCTATTTTGATCAATTACGCCGTCAACTGGATGAACAACAGACGGTGATGGCCAATGTAGCAGAAGGGGCTGATTACGTAACCATCAATGGTAAACAAAAACATGTGGCGAGTTATCTGCGGGAATTTCTATTTCCATCCGAGCGTTTTAATCAGCAGGTTGCCACACTGTCTGGGGGCGAACGTAATCGCTTATTACTTGCCAAGTTATTTGCCAAACCAGTTAATTTGCTGGTCATGGATGAGCCGACCAATGATTTAGATATTGAAACCCTGGAATTATTGGAAACCATGTTAATGGATTATCCTGGTACCTTGTTGTTAATCAGCCATGATCGCGCGTTTATTAATCAAGTCGTGACTTCCGTACTGGTTTATGAAGGAGAAGGCGTCTTTAATGAATATGTCGGTGGTTATGATGATTATCGTAGACAGAAAAAAGAGCGGCGTGAACAAGCCCCGGTTAAAGCAGCCGTTAAACGGACTACTGCTTCGGCGAAGTTAAGCTTCAATGAGCAACGTGAATTAAGCCAGCTGCCTCAGAAAATTGAAAGCCTGGAGCAAAAAATTGCTGCTTTACAGACAAGAATGGCTGAAGCAGATTTTTATCAGCAAGATGCCCAGATGATTACTTCACATACACAACAATTAGCGGCAGACGAAACGGAGTTAACTAAACTTTATGCCCGCTGGGAAGCGCTTGAAGAGAGGGGATAAACACAAAAATGGATATGGTCGTTTTATCTTTAGTGGTTGTAGGATGTGCAATTGTGGTGTTTTTCTCACAAGAGTTTGGCAATGCGTTTAAAAAATTATTTGCTATTCGCGGGATGAAACTCCTATTACCTCTTATTTTAACGACGGCTTTGATTGTTTATTATGAACATTGGGTGTTATGGGGGTTTCTGCATTTTCAAACCATCTTGCAACGCTCCGTCACGCTGTTTGCTGGTTGGCTACCATTTCAAAAGGGTGCTGACAGTGTGGCCAAGGTTCTTATCCTCTTTGTTAGCTGCATTCTTCCCGTTTTTGCGCTTAATGTCTGGTTGAAGAAAAAAACCTATCATTCTTTTAAGCATGCTTACCTGACCAGTACGATTATCTGGTTGCTGGTAGCGATATTGTTGACAGTGAGTTATCAAGCAACGATTGCCTAGGTTGATAATCTATTACCATCCGCTGAAAAAACCGTTACAGAGGCTTACGTAAAACGCCAGGTTCGAGGCAAAATTTGCATAAATCATTGAGTTAATGGGTCTGCATCTCTCCCAGATGGAAAGGATAGCCTTGGCGGCAGCGATTGTAGGAAGAAAAAACATAGCCGGGATTGGCTGAATAACTGTAGTGGGTTGCATCGTAATTACAACAGGGAATCCGGCTCATAAAACAACCGCGTTTGGCTTGCCAAACTAACCCCCCTCCTGTTCGGCTGAGCGAACGCCCATCGACACAGACATAACTGGGTTTCTCAGATACTTTGCCTGTAATACATCCCTGGGCAAAAAGGGTTGTAGGCACTAAGGCCAAAATAAAGCAAAAGTGTATCTTCATTCCCTTGTCCATTTGCTTGCTATACTCTTAAAATAGATGAGTTTAAAGACAATTCAAGTTGTTTTCGCAAAAATCATGCAAAGTTTAAGGACTGCTTAAGATTTTATGTTTAAAATGATCGTATATGACTTGCGGAGTTATTCATGCCTATCCAAAATGCGGAACTTTTAGCTGCCCTTCAAGATGATACTATAATCAGCCGTGCTGCAGGAGCAGGTGCCATTGATGCTCTCGATGCACTTATGAAAGTAAATCGCACTGTGCCCGGTGATTTTAGAGGAGTGATTCTTGCGAAAAAGGGTTTTTGGCATGGCTTCCACGCTATGGATGTAGATCCACCTAAACCGAATGATGGAACTTTTTTGGATGATACCGGTGGTCTTGTTGGTGGTGGTGCGAATTTTACGGCTCTGCATAAACTTGCAGTACAAAGAAGGGCTCAGGCTGGTTTAAAGGCCTCGGGTAGCACCTTAGATGAGGCCTTTTTGGTAGACCTTATCAATGGTGATGCGACTAATGCACGCACTAAGCTCGCTACTAAACCTGCAATCTTTGGTGCTTTATCTACGCTTACTCATCCAGCTGCTTGGGATCCTGCGACGCAGGATTTTCTAACTGACACAGCTGTAGACGCTATTAAAGCTCAAGCAAAAGAACAATTGTTACTTAACAAAATCAAGAATACTGCTGCTAGCAAAGCTGAGATTGAGCATCTCATCACTGAGGCAGCAGCAGGAACTGCGCGATTTCGGGTAGCGCTTCAAGCAGCTCCCTGGAACTTATCTGGGCCAACTGCAGGTAATTTGGCTCATACAGATTTTACCGATGCAGTTAAGAAAACAGCTTTGGAAAAAGGTTTAGCATTAACTATTAATGGGATATCTCAGGCCCATCTGTTAGATCCTGCCATAGTATTAGCTACGTTAAACAAAGATACTGCAAATTTCAAAAATGATATTGGTGCTCCGTATACTGATGCCTTATTGGGTGATCCAGAAATCCAAAAAGCCAAAGGCCAGCTTGGCCAACGCTTTTTAACTGCCAAACTGTCTCAGTTGGGAGGGCCAAGAGTAGGCGATCTGGTCGCACTTGCATCGCAGGGGGATGTTGCCGGTTTCGTGACAACAGTAAAAACATATGCTGATTTAGCTGGTGGGGCTCCTGCAGATGTTAATAATTTTGTGGCTCATGCTGTTACTCCCACTTCTTTGCCCATTTTGCGCCAAACTGCCGCTTTGCAGGCACTTAAAATAAAAATCGCACAGTGTGAGGATCCAGCTGCTTTAGATGCCTTAATCGCAGCGACAACAAAAGAACAAGTGAAGCAAGTTTTAACTGATAAGTCAGCTTTTGGTTTCAGCACCAGCCCGGCATTTCGCGAAGCGCTTAATAATCTTAGTCCTGCTCAGGTCAATGACATTGTGGCGGCTGCTCATGTACAAAAGCGATTGCTTGCTGCCGATGCCACTCAATTGAAAGCCTTCGTTGCCAGCCCTACTGCGGCCAACGATATTCAAGTTTATATGGGGCACAATCTCTCAGTAGCTATGCAGCCCAAAGTGACTGCCCATTTAACGCCTGAAAGAATAACCGAAATACGTGAGAAAGCCTTATTAGGTTATGCCAAAACCGAATTATTAAAACCTACGGTAATCGATGATGATGCTTTAGACGCCTTAGTTCAAGCTGGCGATGTTAATGATGTTAGGGATGGTGTCCGCCTACTAATGGGGGGAACTGAGGCTGACGGTTTGATAACGGCACATCTGGATCATGATAGCGGATATCTGCAACAGATACGTGCTTATGCTGCCGCTGAACAGGTCTTTAGAGACGGTAAAGAGCTCGCTAATTTAGACGGGGGCGATTACGATACTTTAGTTGCGGCCATTAATGATTTAAATGGTCATCCACCTCAAGTACACCAACAAGCATTGATGGCTGTTTTACCGCCTCAAGAGAAGCAATTATTGCAAGAGCGTATGGTAACCGACCTGGTAAGTCGATTCCCCACGGCAAAAGCGGGACATTCACCACAACAGTTAACTGCCTTAGCTGTAGCAAAAAATGAGGCTGAGTTTGCCACCGCACTTACAAATATGGGAATAACCGAGCAGAGTTGGGTAAATGAAGGGGCTAGGGCCAGAGTGCAAGAGGCTGCCTGTGCAAAAGCGTTGGATTTTCAAATTAATGCAACTGGTCCACATCCCCAATTACTTGCTTTGGTAAAACAATTGCCCTTGAAAAAACAGCAAGAATTGTTGACTAAACCAGATGTGATGGCCGCTTTATTAAACGTTGCTGTGGAAACGGGCAACGAAGCCGATGCTGCTGCAAAAGTGCGTAATATTCTTGGTGTAGGAAGTTCTGTTAATGTAGACGGCTTTATACAGGAAAACAAAAATTTGGCGTTACTGAGTCAAATTGCTAATCCAGAGGTTGCGCGCATTCTAGCTCAACAAACTCCTCCTTTGACGGCTACTCCTGCGGTAATTCAGGAGATTAATGACATGATTCATGCCAACGTTGGTGGCGGGGGGCATAGTGTATTTGATACCGCGAACGCAGCTGGTGCAAATTATATAAACATTATCAATAACATAAAAGGGAAGTTTTACGTCCACTCTGATGCCAATTTCTTTGCTGCCTTTGGTTTGAATCCTGCTGGTACTGCTTTAGATGGAGGAGCCGGGGCTCTGAGAGCGCCTATAGAGCAACAACACGCTCGCAATGTAAATATGCTAGCCAAAGCAAACGGAGTATTGCCTACACAACCAGACTACAAGTTAATAACCTTTTGTACGGCACTCAAAAAAACAGCTCCGTTTACGACAGCTCCTGCCGGTGCTGCCAATAATCACTATGATCGATTAAAAGAAGACATCCAGGCGTCAGCGTCTCTTGAGGCTTTTATGACAGTAGCCGCCACGCGAGGTGGTTCTTATTACGGTGCACTGGATCCGGCCGCTTTACGGCAACAGCTGACTCCGGAAGTATTTAAACAATTGAAGCGCGAGCAAAGCCGTCAGATTCTGTTAGAAAACGCTACCTATGCAAACAATCTTACTGACAAAAAAAGAGAGATTGACAAGATCAGTGCTCTCTTTGAAAAAATGAAGACAGCCGACGATAAAATACGAGGTGAACTGGAACGCTTTGGTAACACCAAGTCAATTGACTGGTTTAATCCAGCATTTCATGCTGCTGCCAAACAAAATGCCGCGAAGTTAGGGCCGGAATTTTTAGAGTTTGCTAAAGGCTGTGATGCTTTCGTTACGCAATTGGCTCATCAGAAAGCGTTGATTGATGAGCAACTAGCAAGTTTACCATCCCAGACTGCCGTGGCTGCTTTACCCAGTCCTCCTGCAAGGGATGCTCAAAAACGTGATATTGAAGCCTATCGCAAGGTGTTAATAGATAAAGGGAATCTCGTTGGAAAAGAGCTGGAGCATTACCAAAAAATGCAAAAAGTACTCCGAGGAGATCCGGATAGTCCTAATCCCCTGATGCAAAAAGGTCTTGTAAAAACTGTGGAAGAAGCCAAAGAGGGTAAGCAAGATATCCGATTTCACTTTGATAGTGAATGTGAGCCCGATCGCCCGGCTTCTGAGATGGCTGAGTTTTTTAAAGCGGATTGGAGAGGTAAAAAGACTATTCCTGCGGGGGTATCGACGATGTCAGCCACGGGTGGAAATAGGCCAGCGTATTACCATGCTGTACCTGTAGTCGCTGAAGGGATGGTGCGCGCCCACCGCATTTCTTATGGGGGAGATCCAACACATCCCAATGAGAGGCTTACGGGCGGATTTCTCGAACAGCGGGGCGCAGATAGAGGAACCCCTGGTAAAGACGGGTCGATGGAATACTTGCCAAGCATTAAATTAACCGTCAATGCCTTTCCGCAAAAGCTACCAGCGAACCCACCACATCCAGAGACCACTGATCAAGCTTTGCATGAGGCACGAGTCAATTTTTCCATGGCAATGGCCTGCCAGGTTTTGGCGGGTTTGCATGATGCACCGACTAAAGATAATCCAATTATACTGGATGGAACAGATCCTAAAGAAATGCAGTACTTATGGTCTGGTTTGGTCGCGATGGGCAAAGCGAATCCGAATATGTCGTTTGGCCCGGATGCAATTAAAGTGATATCAGGTGCATTTCAGCCTAAGAATGAAATGGGTACTATCTACGGTTTATCGAGTAACTCACTTTACGAAAAAGGCTTTAAAGGAAGTCCCGCACTGACTAAAGCAGAATCCTTTTTTACAGAGGCTAGTGGCCATAAATCGGGTAATCAAAAAGGGTTGTCACAAACAACCAAGGATCTTACTAAACTTTCCCAAATGTTTAAACAGGATTTTCAGGGTGTTAAGCGGGTTGCCGGCGTTGTAGATGAGGTAAATCGAGAGAATCAAGATCCTTCTGTCGTTTCGAAAATAACGCCAAAACTGGGTGGATAGTATTAAACAGGGATAAAATGAATAAGAATAAATTACCTATCGGGGTTTTTGACTCAGGAATGGGCGGGTTGACTGTACTACGCGCCCTTAAGGCAGCCTTACCTTGTGAATCGTTCGTTTATTTGGGCGATACAGCACGCTTGCCTTATGGGACTAAAAGCCCGGATACAGTGCAGCAGTATGCCCTGCAAATGGCGCGCGTTTTGGTGGAGAAGCAGATAAAAGCCCTGGTAATTGCCTGTAATACAGCCACGACAGCGGCTTTACCTCATTTACAAGCCATGCTACCCGATATGCCTGTCTTAGGCGTCGTAAAACCTGGTGCTGCAGCCGTTGTTGCAGCAACCAAAAATCAGCGTATCGCTGTTTTAGCTACTGAAACGACGATTGCTTCCAATGCTTACCAGCAGTTGATTTGCGAGCAATTACCCCAGGCTGCTATCACAGCTCGCGCCTGTAGTGTATTGGTCGCCCTGGCTGAAGAGGGAATGGTTAATAATGCCATTGCACGAGAAGCGTTGAAACACTATTTATCCGATTTTAACGAGGAAGATACTTTACTCTTGGGCTGTACCCATTTCCCTGTGTTTAAATCCTTGTTGACCTCGTTGCTGCCTGATGGTGTCACGGTGGTTGATTCAGCGGATGCAACAGCAAAAGCACTACAGCAGGTATTGACACAAGCGGCCTTGCTTAATCCTCATCAATCCGCAGACGCAAAAATAAGTTATTTGGTAACAGATTCCATCAAGCGTTTTCAAACGGTGGGGGAAATTTTTCTTGCTGAACCCTTGGCAATCGATAATATCGAATTGATTGATGCGCGCCCCTCTTGATTTAAAGTGAGCGAGCTCTCGCTACGTAATGTGCTCGAGCAAGTGTAGCAGTGGCCTTGATGCAGCGTAGCGTAATTAAGCGGTTTGGTTTTGGAAAGTGAATACCTTGATTACGCTACGCTGCATCAAGGCTACCAGCTATTCACTTAATAATGAAATGAATTGCCACTTTAAATTGACAACGTTTTCATTCATTGTCGTTGACTTCAATTTGTTTTTTGCGCGCTGATTCATAACGTGCCTGCATTTCGACATCGATATAACGATCGGTTGTGGCGCTTGAGCTATGGCCTGCATCATCGCGTACATGCTCGCGCGGGCGGATTTTTACATCTTCCGAGATTCCCGTGTGTCTTAACCAGTGAACGGTTGCTGCACTTAAATTATCTGCCTCTTCCGTTTGACCACGCTGACGTAATTGGGCAGCAGCCAGATCAAAGCATAGCTGTACCAGACGGCGAATAGGCGCTGTATCACTCATGGGGCCAACACCGCGAATTTTTGGAATAAGCGGCGAATTATCAGCAGGGGAGGGTAATGGGGATAAGCCTAAAAAACCTCGCCAACGGATTAAACTGGCGAGCATAGCTTCACTAACCGCAACCTGCCTTTCCTTGTTGCCTTTGCCAACCGTAGTGAACCACCAATGACCGTTACTGTCTTTGGCAAAATCATTCATACACGGGATCCAGCGCTCACTGGCGGCAAGTTCTGAAATGCGTAAATACATCCCAAAGAGCATGCTTAAGATAAATCGGGTCCGCTCATGTTTTTCCGGTTCGTCTTCAGCCAGATTATCGGCCGCAGTTAAGACCGCCTCCCATTGTATCAGGCTAAGCCGTCTGACAGGCGCATTTTGTTGGCGTTTACGAATAAACTTGCTTTTTTGCCGAATCAAGGCGACGGGATTGGAAACAAGGTATTCTTCGGCAATCAGGAAATTGAAGAAGGTACTTAAAATCGCAAATATTTCCTGCACAGCACCTTGCGATAAATTGAATTGCTCTATTGATAAACTGCTACCTTGCTTTCTTGCCGCTTTGGATTGGGTGACGACAAAAGGGCGCCACTCGGCGTTAGGAATCCGTTTGCCCTCTTTTTCGATAAATCGCGGTACCTTTTTTAAACCGATCCAGCTTTGGGGAGGATTTTGGCAAAAGCGGATGAATTGTTCGATGTCATCGCGTTTTAATGCAGATAAAGTGGTTTTCTTAATGTGCCAACACCACTGCAACAAGCGCTCGGCTTCGCGGCGATAACTATTGAAAGTTCCCTGGCTGCCGGTATAACTTTTGAGAAAGTTCAGACTATGATAGAAATCCTGTTGATAGTCCTGTGCCGGAAGGATGACATTGTCTTGGTTCTTGTGGAGATTGTCCAAATTATCAAACAAAGGCAAAAGTTGTATTTTCATAGCGAACTAAATACAGTCGAGAATAGGTTAATGCTAACCGAAAAGCTAAGCTATCAATAGCCTACAATAGATTTTTATCTTGAATTAAATAGGAGTGCTTAGCTTTGATTTTCGAGCATCGCAGCGGAGCATGCATACGAGTACGTGAGTAGCGAAGCACAGAAAATCAAGGCATAAGCGCCAAGATAGTAGAAATATCAAAAGTACTATTGACCTCCAGAGTCGCTGCGGGTATTATTTGCGCTCTGTCCTCGGGGACGGGTTAACGACGGGGTGTAGCGCAGTCTGGTAGCGCGCCTGCTTTGGGAGCAGGATGTCGGGAGTTCGAATCTCTCCACCCCGACCAGTTTCAGTTTGCGCCCGTAGCTCATCTGGATAGAGCATCGGCCTTCTAAGCCGAGGGTAGCAGGTTCGAATCCTGCCGGGCGTGCCAGCCTTAGTGCAGAATTCCTGATTAAAACAAAGTTGGCAAGAATAATTATGGTGAGCGTAGCTCAGTTGGTAGAGCCCCGGGTTGTGATCCCGGTTGTCGTGGGTTCGAGTCCCATCGTTCACCCCAGACTTCAGAGTCAATTAGCCATCTTATCCTTAAGATTCATCCTGAGTCTTTACAAGACAGTTATACTGTTTGATAATTCCACCCTGTTTGCGAAAGTGGCGGAACTGGTAGACGCGCTGGATTTAGGTTCCAGTGGGGTAACCCGTGAGAGTTCGAGTCTCTCCTTTCGCACCATTACATGATAATTTCCGTGAGGTGACTAGATGCAAGTTTCTGTTGAGACCTTGAAAGGTTTGGAGCGTAAAGTAACAGTTTCGGTGCCAACCGAAAAAGTAGAGGAAGAAGTGAGCACGCGTCTCCACAATCTTGCTCGTAAAGTAAAGGTTGATGGGTTCCGCCCCGGTAAAGTTCCATTCAGTTTAGTAAAGAGCCGTTTTTCACATAGCGTCCGTGAAGAAGTAGCCCGAGAAATAATGCAATCAACGTTATTTGAAGCGTTGCAAAAAAACGAACTGGTTCCCGCTGGGTCACCCTTTGTTGAGCCTGAGAAGCTTGAAGCAGGGAAAGACTTTAAATATACCGCCGTCTTTGAAGTATTTCCAATATTTACCATTACAGAATTAAATCAGGCAGAAGTCGAAACTATTCATGCTGAAGTCAAGGATAGCGACGTCTCCGATATGCTGGAAAAATTGCGTGAGCAAAACAAAGAGTGGCACGAGGTTTCACGTGCAGTGGCTAAAGGCGATAAAGCAGTCATTGATTTTGAAGGTTTCCTTGATGATAAGGCCTTTGAAGGCGGTAGTGCTAAGGGGCATGAACTGGTTATTGGTTCTGGCGCGATGATTCCAGGCTTTGAAGAAGGTATAATCGGTGGTAAAAAAGACAAGCCTTTTGATATTAAAGTCACTTTCCCAAAAGATTATGGCCACAAAGAATTAGCGGGTAAAGAAGCAACTTTTAAAATTACCATCCAGAAAGTCATGGAAGGTAAATTACCAGAATTAGATCAAGCGTTTGCTGAGAAATTTAATATCACCGAGGGTGGTATTGATGCGCTCAAAAAAGATATCAAAGAGAACATGGTTCGTGAATTAGAGCGCCGAGTAAGCTCGATGAACCGTGAGAAGCTTTTTGATAAATTAATGGAGTTAAATACATTTGATCTGCCAGTGGCTCTGATTGATAAAGAAATCGAGCATTTAAAGCATGATATGTATCATCGTCTTTTTGGTCACGAGCATTCTGATGATGAGAAGATACCTGATTTCCCACGCGCGTTGTTCGAAGAGCAAGCCAAAAAGCGTGTTCATCTTGGTTTACTGTTCTCTGAATACGTGAAAAAGCATGCATTGGTTGCTGATAAAGCGCGTGTTGATGCAATGATTGAAAAATTTGCCAGTGCCTATGAAAGCCCTGATGAATTGCGTGCTTGGTATCAAGGCAGCAAAGAACGCCTGGCTGAAATAGAAGCGCTGGTTATGGAAGAAGTTGTTGCTGAAAAAATCAGTGAAGATGCTAAACTTAAGCGCAAAAAAATGGGCTACGAAGAGGTCATGAACCCTAAAAAGGACGCTGAGAATAAAGGAGAGTAAGTATGTCAGGTTATGCAGACAACTTAATAAGAAATGCCAGTGGGTTAGTACCGATGGTTATTGAGCAAACCTCCAGAGGTGAGCGCTCTTATGATATTTACTCACGACTTTTGAAAGAACGAATTATCTTTCTTTTAGGGGAAGTTGAAGATCATATGGCTAACCTGGTAGTGGCTCAACTGTTGTTTTTGGAGTCCGAGAATCCAGAGAAAGACATTGCTTTGTATATTAATTCGCCGGGCGGGGTCGTTACTGCTGGCTTGGCAATTTATGATACCATGCAGTTTATTAAGCCTGATGTCAGTACCTTATGTATTGGCCAGGCAGCCAGCGCAGCAGCGTTATTGCTATGTGCCGGTGCTGACGGAAAACGTTTCTGTTTGCCCAACTCAAGAGTCATGATTCACCAACCGCTAGGTGGGTATCGAGGTCAGGCAACGGATATTGAAATCCATGCCCGGGAAACATTGGCGGTGCGCGAGCGTTTGAATAGCATTATGGCCAATCACACCAAGAAGACACCCGATCAAATTATGCGTGATACGGAGCGTGATAATTTTATGAGTGCTACCCAAGCGATGGAATATGGTTTGATTGATAAGGTTCTCTACGACCGCAATGCGTTGGCTACAACTGAGTAATTAAAGCAGCCAGTTCGCTTTTTTAGTAAAAGCGAACTGGCGTTATTTTTCCGATTGTCTAAAATTTTACTAGGATGTCTATTATTAACTCGACGTATTTGTCACAACATTGGTTTAAGTCCTTCTAAAAGAGGTAACAATCAGTGGGTGAGGCTATTTTAGGGACTGATAAGCAATAGATACTCTAGATTACTACACTGGTGTAGTAACAGTAAAAAGAGGGGTTCGTAGATGAGTAAAACCGGTAACGGCGATAATGAAAAAGTCTTGTATTGTTCTTTTTGTGGAAAGAGCCAGCATGAGGTAAAAAAATTAATTGCAGGCCCTTCGGTTTTTGTTTGTGATGAATGTGTTGAATTATGTAATGATATTATTCGTGAAGAAACCCAAGACATTCCAGAGGAAGCTGAGACCCATTTACCTACACCTAAAGAAATTTCCAATTTTCTTGATGAATATGTGATCGGGCAACCCCATGCCAAAAAGGTTTTATCGGTAGCAGTTTATAACCATTACAAACGATTACACCATAAAACAGAAGATGGTATTGAATTGGGTAAAAGTAACATTTTGCTTATAGGGCCCACGGGTAGCGGTAAAACCTTGCTTGCTCAAACGTTGGCGCGTTTACTCAATGTACCTTTCACCATGGCTGATGCGACTACCTTAACTGAAGCAGGGTATGTGGGTGAGGATGTTGAAAATATCATCCAGAAATTGTTGCAAAAATGCGATTATGATGTTGATAAAGCCCAACAAGGTATTGTCTATATCGACGAAATCGATAAGATTTCGCGTAAATCGGATAATCCTTCTATTACCCGTGATGTATCAGGCGAGGGTGTGCAACAAGCACTGCTGAAATTGATAGAGGGGACTATTGCCTCTGTGCCTCCACAGGGTGGGCGTAAACATCCACAACAAGAGTTTCTTCAAGTAGATACCTCCAATATCCTGTTTATTTGTGGAGGCGCGTTTGCCGGATTAGAGAAGGTGATTCGTGAGCGCAGCGATAAATCTGGAATAGGTTTCTCTGCACAGCTCAAAAATCCAAAAAACAGCCAGGAAATGGAAAAGGTACTAGACTCCCTCGAATCAGAGGATTTGGTTAAATATGGTTTAATTCCTGAATTTGTTGGCCGTTTACCGGTAGTAACAACCTTACACGAGTTAGATGAAGATGCGTTAGTGGATATTCTTACCACACCAAAAAATGCGCTGACCAAGCAATTCCATGCTTTATTTAAAATGGAAGGTGTAGAATTGGAGTTTCGGGATGATGCTCTGCGCCTGATTGCTAAAAAAGCGTTGGAAAGAAAAATTGGTGCTCGTGGTTTGCGTGCCATCCTTGAAAATATTCTTTTAGACACCATGTATGAATTACCTTCCATCGAAGGAGTTAATAAAGTTGTTATTGATGAAAGTGTAATCAATGGCGTCGGAAAGCCTATCCTTGTCTATGAAGGCGAAGAAGGTAAACAATCTGCTGCAGGTGGAAGGGAATAAGAAAGCGTGTAGTAGCAGTAGCAATCTGCGCTGCTGGAATTTATCGGGACTAAATCCAGCAGGGCCGTCCAGGACGCTTGCTTAAAAAGCAGGCGTTTCAACTGAAGGCCATACTATTTCTCTTAGGATTATCGTTTGAATAAGGGCTTATTATGTCTAGCGAAAGCGAAAATGAATTCACAGCGACTGAAGAAGAAAATGACTTGATATCACCGTTACCTGTGTTACCTCTGCGCGATGTTGTTGTTTATCCGCACATGGTTATTCCCTTGTTTGTCGGGCGAGAGAAATCAATTAAGGCCTTAGAAGCGTCAATGATTGACAGTAAACAGATTTTTCTGGTTGCTCAACGTAAATCCTCTAATGACGATCCAACTCCACAGGATGTTTTTACGGTCGGTACGATTTCCAGCGTTCTCCAATTATTAAAATTACCTGATGGCACCGTCAAAGTATTGGTTGAGGGTGAGCAACGGGCAAAAGTAACAGCCTATTCTCAAGAAAAAGGCTATCTCGAGGCCTCCCTGGAGATTATAGAGGAAGTTAGTTCTGACTTAAAAGAACAAGAAATTGAAATTTTAATGCGCTCTTTGATGTCTCAATTTGAGCAATATATCAAGCTTAATAAGAAAATCCCGCCGGAAGTATTAAGTTCCCTGGCAAGTATCGAAGAGCCTGGCCGTTTGGCTGATACCATCGCAGCCCATTTATCCCTCAAAGTAGATGATAAGCAAGAATTACTTGAAACGACTGATGTGGGAACACGCCTTGAGCGATTAATGGCAGCGATAGAAAGCGAGATTGACTTGCTTCATGTTGAAAAACGAGTACGCGGTCGCGTTAAGCGTCAAATGGAAAAAAGCCAACGAGAGTATTATCTCAACGAGCAGATTAAAGCGATTCAAAAAGAACTCGGCGAAATGGGTGAAGAAGGCAATGAAATTGAGCAATTGGAAAACTCGATTAATAAAGCCGGAATGCCTAAAGAAGCCAAAGAGAAATCGCTTGCTGAACTGCAAAAATTAAAATTGATGTCACCCATGTCCGCGGAAGCAACCGTCATTCGCAACTATTTAGACTGGATGCTTAGTGTACCGTGGAAAAGGAAAAATAAAATCCAGTTTGATTTATTGAAGGCGGAGAAATTGCTGGATAAAGAGCATTATGGCCTCGAAAAAGTGAAAGAGCGGATTATTGAGTACCTTGCGGTACAACAACGTGTAAAACGTTTGAAAGGACCTATTTTATGTCTGGTAGGACCTCCGGGGGTTGGAAAAACCTCATTAGGCCAATCAATCGCTAATGCGACGGGCAGAACGTTTATTCGTATCGCTTTAGGTGGTGTAAGGGATGAAGCGGAAATTCGCGGTCATCGACGAACCTACATTGGTTCTATGCCAGGAAAAATAATTCAAAAACTATGCAAAGCCGGTGTTAAAAATCCTCTAATCATGCTGGACGAAGTAGATAAAATGGCCATGGATTTCCGTGGTGATCCAGCTTCTGCCTTGCTAGAGGTCCTTGATCCTGAACAAAACCATACCTTTAACGATCACTATCTAGAAGTCGATTATGATTTGAGTGATGTAATGTTTATAGCGACGGCTAATTCACTGGAAATTCCTGCACCGCTCCTTGATCGGATGGAGGTTATTCGTCTGGCTGGTTATACCGAAGATGAGAAGATCCATATTGCAGAAAGCTATTTGGTGCCCAAGCAATTGATTTTGAATGGTCTAAAGCCAAACGAAATCAATATTGGTGAAAGTGCCATCCGTGAAATTGTACGTCATTATACCCGTGAAGCAGGTGTCCGTAATCTGGAGCGCGATATAGCCAGTATTTGTCGTAAGGTGGTCAAAGAAATACTGACAGGCAAGCGGGTGAAAAAAGTAGCAGTATCCCGTACTAATATTGAAAAATATTTAGGGGTTAAAAAATACCGTTATGGGCTTGCCGAAGAATTTGATCAGGTAGGGCAGGTCACCGGGTTAGCCTGGACCAGCGTAGGCGGTGAATTACTGACCATAGAAGCCTCTATGATGCCAGGTAAGGGTAAAACCACACATACTGGCCAATTAGGTGAGGTGATGCAGGAATCGATCCACGCTGCAATGACGGTAGTAAGAAGTCGGGCGAAGGCTTTTGGTTTGGCGGATGATTTTTACGATAAAAATGATTTCCATGTGCACGTTCCAGAAGGGGCAACACCCAAGGATGGTCCTAGTGCCGGTATTGGTATGTGTACAGCCTTAGTTTCGGTAGTAACACATATTCCTGTACGTGCTGACGTGGCTATGACCGGGGAAATAACCTTGCGTGGTCAAGTACTCCCTATCGGGGGCCTGAAGGAAAAACTGCTTGCTGCCCATCGGGGTGGGATTAAGCATGTTATTATTCCTGAGGAGAATCGCAAGGATTTGGAAGAGATACCTGATAACGTATTGAAGAAACTGACCATCCATCCTGTGAAGACAGTTGAGCAGGTATTAGAGCTCGCTTTACAGCGTAGTCCGATCGTTGATACACCTATTCCGACCATTCATGAGGCTGCAAAAGGAAAAAGTTCTAAAAAAAGTAAAAATAAGGATTTACATGCCCATTAATACCGAGTATATTTCACTCCGTTGCCCGCTACTGGCGGGCGATGCAAGGATGTGACTGCTTGACTGAGGTTGATGAATCTGTTTTAATCGCTTCGGATAAAGGAAGAATAACTGATAGGGGAAAAGATGAATAAGAGTGAATTGATTGAAGCAATTGCAAGTGGTTCTGGCGTAACTAAAGCAGACGCTAGTCGAGTTCTCGATACTTTTATGACTACCGTGACCGATGCTTTAAGAAGTGGCGATCAAGTTGTGCTGCCTGGTTTCGGTTCTTTTTCCACTGGTAACCGTTCTGAACGTACCGGTAGAAATCCACAAACTGGAGCGACCATTCGTATTAAAGCTTCACGTGTTGCCAAGTTCAAAGCTGGTAAGAACTTGAAGGAAGCTGTGCAGTAGAGTTTTTGGGTGCTTAGCTCAGCTGGGAGAGCATCGCCCTTACAAGGCGAGGGTCGCAGGTTCGATCCCTGCAGCACCCACCAAGAATTGGAGTGGTAGTTCAGTTGGTTAGAATACCGGCCTGTCACGCCGGGGGTCGCGGGTTCGAGCCCCGTCCACTCCGCCAAGATTAACGCGCCGAAGGGCGCGTTTTTTTTACCAACCACGTTAAGTCAGTATTTTCTTGCGAAACACCAATATGGAATTTCGAACATGTTGCAGAAGTTGAACGAACGCATACAAGGTGTCATAGCCTGGATAGTCATTGGTTTGATTGTTATCACTTTTACCTTATTCGGCGTGGATTATTATATGCAATCGCGTCAGACCTCAACCGCAGAGGTTGATGTGAATGGCCAGCCGATCAGTAAACAGGCTTTCGAAGCAAATTATAGGCGAGCCCGCCAGCAGCGTGATCCGTCGCAAATGACAGCGGCTAGCGAAGTAGCCTTGAAGAACCAGGTTCTGCGAAATATGATTGTTAATGAAGTCACTATGCAGGCAGCAAAGTCCAGTGGCTTTGAGGTGAGCGCAGAACAAGCGAATGCAGCTATCGTTAATATCCCTCAATTTCAGGAAGATGGACATTTCTCGGCAGAACGTTACCAACAAGCACTGAGCGGAGCCATCTTTACTCCGGAATCTTTTCAAAAAGAAGTCAGGCAAGGCATGCTGCTTAATCAGCAGCGTTTTGCGTTTATAGGGAGTGCCTTTGCTCTACCCGATGAGATTGAACGGTTTGTTAAGCTCTACATGCAAACTCGAGATTACGAGTATGTGCAAATACCAACGTCTTTATTTATCAAAGAAGGGAATGTTTCTTCTGAAATGGTCAATGCTTATTATCAAAAGCATCAAAAAGAATTTCTTGAACCAGAAAAAGTCTCGCTCGATTATGTCCGCTTATCTATGCAAAAAATCAAGGACGCAACGAAGGTCAGTGATGAGGAGATCAAGCGCTACTATGAAGATAATCAAAGTAATTTTCTGACGCCGGCACAGTGGCAGGTTGCTCATATCCTATTTGCTATTCCAGAAAATGCGACTGCAGAGACCCAGGAGCAGATAAAGCAAAAAGCTGAGGAAGCTTACCAAGCCCTGCAAAACAATCCTCTTCAATTTAACGAATGGGTCAAAACCATGTCGGATGATAAATTGTCTGTTGCCAACGAGGGTATTTTGCCCTGGCTGGTTGCAGGTCAATCCGGTTTTGATAAAACCTTGGCAAAGTTAACCAAACCAGGACAAATTTCGCCGCCAGTAAAAGCTGTCCACGGCTATGAGATTTTTAAGCTGGTGGCTTATAAGCCAGCAGCATTAAAACCATTGTCTGACGTCCAAGAAACGATTAAAGAGCAATTAATAATTGAGTTATCACAGGCTCAATATGCGCAAGCCTTAGAGCAGCTCGCCGATTTAAGTTATCAGACGCCAGATTCGCTGACCCCTGTAGCCGATGCATTAAAATTGCAAGTTGAGCAGACTGAGCCTTTTTCGCGACGCGGTAGCAATAGTGAATTGGGTAAAAACAAGCAAGTAGTCAACGCGGCTTTCAGTCATGATGTCTTGGAGCTTGGCAATAACAGCGAACCGGTGCAATTAGACAATGATAGTGTTGTGGTCATACGAGTTAATAAACACATACCCGCCGCCAAGAAATCTTTGGCGCAAGTCAGTGATGCCATCACTAAAAAATTAGCCTTGCAAGAGGCTGGGAAGCGGGCAAAGCAATTAGGTATAGAATTGCTATCGAACAAGGAAGAGGTTGGTGCGCAAGACAAGCTCATGCAAACCAATCAGCTGCAGTGGCAAGAGGTAGATAAAGCAACACGCGATACAGACAAAGCAGATGCTACGGTTAATGATTTAGCCTTTAGCCTGCCGCGTACTAATAGTCGTGATGGACGCAGCTTAAGTAATGGTGATTATGTCATCGTGCGATTGAAAAAAATCAATGATGGCCAATTGTCATTGCTTGATAAGGAACAACAGGCAAGCTTAGCCCAACAAATTGAAGCCAACTATGGCTTAATGGATTACGATTTGTACGTCAATAATTTGGTTCATAAGGCTAAGATAGACAGACATTAAACCTAAGTTAAAAGGGGATGTAATGGCGAAATTTACCGATAACCAATTAGCAAAATTTTTTTTACAGCTCACTAACGATTACAATGAATTAGCAAGCAGGCGAAACCCTCAGCTCTCAATGGAACAAATTAGAGATGAATTAAGACGAAGAGTCCTGTTCGCTTTAAATAATCCTGCTAGCAACTTGTATTGGTTAAGTTTAGCTGGTAACCAGGAAGACTGCCAAAGAGAGGCCGATAAAGTAATGCACGCGTTGAATACTTTTCTGAGCACGCGCCCGGCCTTTGCACAGGTAGATCAACCGCAAGCATTTTTTGCCCATCCCCAATTTGTTCAAATTAATATCGACGTTGAAGACTATAACGAGTACCGACACCGTCGCCACTGTTATTGTGCCAGCAATGACGTATTATTTAACTGGTTTTTGTGGCGCTCCATAATGACACCTCAAGTTGTTGTTATTGACCATTCCTCTAGCCATAGTCATGGCCGTTCAAACAAGGATGAGAAGAAGAATAATGGTGATGTGATCGCTTTCCTCTTTTTAGCCGCCCTGGCTGCCTTGCTCCTGGTTCTGGCAACGCTTGCGCTTTATTATATGCTAGGTCAAGCCTTAAATAGTCTCGATCGTTTTCGATATAATGAGGGTTGGCTGCAAGGAATGACAACAATGGCAGGTATGCTTGCTGCTGGTTACGTTACCTCTGTCTTAAGCTCGGCTTTTGCTGCAACGCCATTAATGAACCTTGCTCTGCTAGCTGGTCTAAGCAGTCCAGTAGGTGTGGTTGTTTTGTCTCTGACTTGTTTAACCATTATTGGTGCTGGATTAGGTTGTTTCGTTACGGATAAAGTACAGAACTATATTTTGCGGAAAACCAATCCTGATGCCCTGGATCCCAACGATCCGAATCGTTTTACTTTAACTGCAGAAGAAGAGCGTCATTTATTCCAGAGGGGCTTCGATCTGATGCGGGTAAAATATGCTATTTTTACTCTACGGTCTGAGTTGGGTGAAGAGGGCGTACCTACTTTGCTGCATCGACGATCGTTTGGGGCGAATAGCAGAAAAGTGCAGGAAAATCTTGATCTCATAAGAAAAATACGTGCAGGTGATTTAGGTGCTGACTCGCTTCTTGAAGGACCTGTAACAGTTCCTTTACGCCAAGGTGATGAGACGATTCACTTTGACTTACGCCGCTGGGATTACTACCAGCCTCCTGTTTACGCGATGTATCCTGATCCACAGGCTTTCATGCAGCCATCTGCCCCACCACAATATTTCAGCTAGTCGTTGTACTGAGTAAGTGCCTTTTTGCAAAGGCGCTTACTTAGTTAATTGATTCAATTTATATGATTTTGCAACTGCGTGGTAATACGCATAAAGTTACATGACTTTAGTCATTCCAGAAACTGAATCAAAATGAAGTGCCCTATATATATAGAGCACTATCACTTAAAAGAAGCAAAACAGGTTAGGTGAGATCTGACATTGAAACTGCATGGTAACCCGCGTCAACATGGACCACTTCTGCGGTAATTCCCGAGGCCAAATCAGAACATAGAAAAGCAGCTGTATTACCCACTTCTTCTGCAGTAACATTGCGCTTTAATGGGGTGGTATTCGCATAAGCAGTTTGCATTTTACGGAAGTCTTTAATCCCCGCTGCTGCTAGTGTTTTAATAGGGCCTGCTGAAATCGCATTGACTCGTAGTCCTCTTGGACCCAAACTGGCAGCTAGATAACGAACAGCGGCTTCGAGACTCGCTTTGGCGATACCCATGACGTTGTAGTTAGGTACGGCTTTCTCGGCACCATAATAGCTTAAGGTCAGAACCGATCCTTGGGTGCCTTCCATCATCGGTAAGGCAGCTTGCGTCAGGCCAACCAGGCTGTAGGCACTGATATCATGGGCAATACGAAAGCCCTCGCGGTTAGCTTGTTCAATGAAGTCACCACTGATTTGATCAGCGGGTGCGAAGGCTACTGAGTGGATTAAAATATCCAGTTTATCCCAATGGCTTCCCAAGTGTTCAAAGACAGATTTTATGTCTAAATCACTGGCAACATCACAAGGAAAGGTAAGGCTGGAATTAAATTCAGCGGCCATGGTTTCTACGCGGCTTTGCAGTTTTTCATTCTGGTAAGTAAAGGCTAGTTCTGCACCTTGCTCATGAAAGGCTTGGGCAATGCCATAGGCAATGGATCGGTTAGAAGCCAGGCCAACAATTAATGCTTTTTTCCCGCTTAAAAATCCCACATTATTCTCCTTCTAATCTTTTGAGTGCGTTGCAAGTAACTCACGCATTTTTGCTTGGATCATGTCAATAGCAATACGATTTTCCCCTCCGCGAGGGACAATGATATCAGCGTACCGACTTGAGGGTTCAATGAACTGTAAATACATTGGTCTTACTGTTGTCTCATACTGATGGACGACTGATTCAAACGAGCGGTGTCGTTCAACCACATCCCGCTTCAGGCGGCGGGTCAAGCAAACATCCAAAGGCGTGGACATAAAAATACGAATATCCATAACTTCGCGCAGTGCCTTGTCGGTAAATAATAAAATACCCTCCAGGACAATAATCGTATGGCGGCCGACATAACGTGTTTCTGGCAAACGAATGTGCTTCGAATGGGAGTAAATAGGAATATTAACGGATTCCCCTTGTTGTAATTGACGCAGATGCTCACAAAGCAGGGCGTGGTCAAACGCTTCAGGGTGATCGTAATTAATTTTTTCTCTTTCCGCGAAGGGGAGGTGGCTGTTGTCTTTATAGTAAGCATCTTCCGAAATCACAACAACTTGCTCTGAACCAAGTTCAGTGACAATAGTATTAGCCAGAAGACTTTTACCAGAAGCAGAGGGGCCGGATATTCCGATAATAATCGCTTGTTTGCTCATGATAAGGTCGTTAAAAATTTTGTACAAATAGTAAGGGTTTATGAGGATAAATTCAATCTGAAATGTAAATAGAACCACGTCATTTCGCCAAAATTGGAGTTATTCCAAAAGACCTCTTTTGAGTACCCAAATAATAGAAATCTTCATCCTATCATTTTTACTCTCTCTGGCGCTTTAACAGGACATATAAAGCACCTGAACCACCATCACGAGTTAAAGCACTGTGAAAAGCTAATACCTCAGGAAATTGCTGAAGCCAGTGATTAACCAAATTTTTTAGGACAGGGGGCTCCCCTTGGGGGCTGCCTTTGCCATGAATAATTAAAAGGCAACGGTGAGCCAAGGCATGTTGTTGTCTAATAAATTGGATCAAGGCATTTTTTGCGTCATCACTGCGTAAGCCATGCAAATCGAGTCTGGCTTGCCAGGAAATTTGTCCACTTTTTAATTCCCGCAATCGCTTGGCTGGAATACTGTGATTACAGTAACTCAGTAGAGTGCTTGCTTGTACGACCTCGGTGTAATAATCCGATAAATAAAAGTCATGCTCCTTTGTCATGGGGGATTGAGAACGATAGGTGGGCGACTTTGTTGCCTGAGGCGGGTTTTTAGCCTTTTCGGAAACAATTTTTTTGTTTTTGGGTAGAGGCTTCACTTTTTCCACGACCTGGCGAAATAAAGCCTTGTCTTCCTCAGACAGAAAATCATTAGACATAGAACTCGTTAATTTAGACATTTGAAGTACTTTTAAAATTATAACGTATATACGGGGCCTAAGGACAAAGAATCGGAATTAGCGTACAATTTGTGATAATTGTATGCATCGATGGTTTTCCTCTCCCTCTTTGGGTCTACGGAAAGTCTAATGATTAAGGTAAGGTTATGACTGATTCTTATGCAGCGCTTACGGCTGATTTTGCAACCCTTGTTGATTTCTTGCGTTTTGGTTTAACTCAGGCAAGGGCTGCTGATTTGTATTATGGACATGGTACGGATAACGCTTGGGATGACATGATGGCCTTGGTGCTAGGCAGTTTATCGTTACCGCCCGATGTTGATCCCTTGCTTTTGCAAGCTCGATTGACACCTGCTGAAAAACAAATGCTCAACGAACGTTTGGCAAGACGGATTATCGATAAAGTTCCGGTGCCATACCTAACGCGGGAAGCCCATTTCTGTGAACTGCCTTTTTATGTTGATGAGCGCGTGTTAATCCCACGCTCACCCATCGCGGAGCTCATTAGAGAGCAATTTTCTCCCTGGCTTGTTGCTGATAACGTAGAGCGTGTACTTGATCTTTGTACGGGAAGTGGTTGCATAGCGATTGCCTGCAGTTACGCATTCCCGGAAGCAGTAGTTGATGCAGTCGATATTTCAGCAGACGCCTTGGAAGTAGCAGCGATTAATCGTGCTCGTCATGGCTTGCAAGAGGTTCTTAACCTGATTGAATCAGACTGCTGGGCCAATGTGCCTAGAGCTCGCTATGATTTGATCGTTTCTAACCCTCCTTACGTGGGCTATGAAGAAATGCAAACCTTGCCGGATGAATATACTCATGAGCCCCGATTAGCTTTGGAGTGTGAGAATAATGGTTTGGCTATTGTTGAAAAAATCCTGGCAAACGCCCATGATTACTTAACAGAGGAAGGCATTTTAGTCGTTGAGGTAGGGAACAGCGAATATGCTTTAGTTGACGCGTTTCCCCAGCTGCCATTTACCTGGCTTGATTTTGAACATGGCGGCCAAGGCGTGTTTCTATTAACCTGCCAGCAATTAAAAGCCTATTTTGGTAATAAGTAATGAGTGGAAACACATTGGGTACATTGTTTACGGTAACGACCTTTGGTGAAAGTCACGGCAAAGCGTTAGGTTGTGTAGTTGATGGTTGCCCCCCAGGCTTAGCGCTTGGTGCTGAAGATATTCAGCCCTTTCTCGATAAGCGCAAGCCAGGACAGTCCAAATATACGACTCAACGACGAGAAGAGGATAAAGTGGAAATCCTTTCTGGTGTCTTTGAGGGACTAACTACCGGGACTCCCATTGCGCTGTTAATTCAAAACAGTGATCAGCGTTCCAGTGACTATAGCGAGATTAAGGATTTATTTCGGCCAGGACATGCTGATTTTACCTACCACAACAAGTATGGACATCGTGATTATCGTGGTGGCGGCCGCTCATCCGCTCGCGAAACGGCAGCCAGGGTTGCAGCAGGAGCGATTGCCCGTCTCTATTTGCAACGTATGGTGGGTATTGAAATAATTGGTTATCTGCAGCAGATGGGTACGATCACCATCGATTTTATTGCGGAAAGTGAAATAAACAATAATCCTTTTTTTTGTCCTAACGATTATCAAATACAGCAGTTGGCAGATTATATTGATCAATTACGTCGCCAGGGTGATTCGGTTGGTGCCCGAATTGCAGTGATGGCTCGTGGTGTTCCTGTAGGGCTTGGTGATCCTGTTTTTGACAAGCTCGATGCGACACTTGCCTATGCTATGATGTCTATTAACGCAGTGAAAGGAGTGGAAATTGGCGCGGGTTTTGCTGCCGTTAGTCAGTTAGGTAGTGAACATCGTGATGAAATGACAAAGCAGGGCTTTTTAAGCAACAATGCTGGCGGTATTCTTGGCGGGATTTCAACGGGTCAAAATCTGCAAGTCAGTCTTGCCTTGAAACCTACTTCAAGTATTATCAAGCCTGGCAAAACAATTAACACTCAAGGCGAGGAAGTAACCGTTGTTACCAAAGGCCGTCATGATCCCTGTGTGGGTATTCGAGCCGTTCCTATAGCTGAAGCAATGATGGCTTTAGTGTTGATGGATCATTACCTGCGGCATAAAGCCCAGAATAAATAATAACCAGGTATCTGCGTCAAGTGGGGACAGCGGTTTAAAGTTTGATGATAGAACCTATAAGATCGAGGTAGTAATGAATAGACGATTAAATGTTGCTATTGTGGGTGCAACAGGCGCAGTGGGGGAAGCATTGCTCACCGTATTGCAAGAGCGTGATTTTCCTGTTGATAATCTTTATCCACTTGCTAGTGCACGTTCAGTAGGTAAGACGGTAACGTTTAATAATAGGCAGTTGGATGTTGAAGATTTATCTACCTTTGATTTCAGTCAAGTTGACATCGCGTTGTTTTCTGCCGGTGGTTCCGTCTCAAAACAATTTGCTCCGATTGCAGCGGCTGCCGGATGTGTTGTGGTGGACAACACATCCTGTTTTCGTTATGACGATGATATTCCGTTAGTGGTTCCAGAGGTCAATGCACATCGCATCGCTGAATATACTAACCGAGGTATTATAGCGAATCCTAATTGCTCCACGATTCAAATGGTGGTTGCTCTGAAGCCGCTACATGATGCAGTGGGAATTAGCCGTATTAATGTGGCCACTTATCAGGCTGTTTCGGGTACAGGTAAAAAAGCGATCACCGAATTAGTCAATCAAGTGGGAGAGTTATTGAATGGTCGCCCAATGAAATCGTCAGTTTATCCACAACAGATCGCTTTTAATGTGTTGCCACATATTGATGAATTTCAGGAAAATGGTTATACCCGTGAAGAAATGAAAATGGTCTGGGAAACCAGGAAAATTATGGAAGATGAGACTATCCTTGTTAACCCAACCGCAGTGAGAGTCCCTGTCCTTTATGGTCATTCAGAAGCAATTCATCTTGAATTAAAAGCCCCTCTGACCGCTGCTGAGGCACGTAAATTGTTGTCTAAGGCTCCAGGAGTTCGGGTAATTGACGAGGTGGCTAAATTACAATATCCGACACCTATTACTCATGCTGTGGGTCATGATGAAGTCTTTGTTGGTCGTATCAGGCAAGACATTTCTCATCCCTGCGGCTTAAACCTGTGGGTTGTAGCAGATAATATTCGCAAAGGTGCGGCAACTAATGCAGTACAGATTGCTGAAATTCTGCAACGTGAGTATTTATAATTTATACTTGTGGTTATGACGAAAAAAATTTTACACGATCCCGATATTGAAGATACTAATACTGGGAATTCTGGTACTAAGGAGGGTGGTACTGGTTTACCGACTCGAATGCCTCCTGGCTTTGAGGGCGGTTCCTTTTTGGTCGACGAAACCTTCCTGATGGGTAGAGAGCAACGCGAGGCAGAGCAGCAAGGTCATCGCCAATTAGCGAAGGTGAATGCCCGTGAGCATCACGAGGAGCAACAAAAAAATGCTCCCGAGGGTGAGTTACAGAATAGTATTCATCAACATCCCTGGTTAGACAGGCAGATCTTTGATGGTATCGATACGGGACCATTGAGCCCGGATCCGCCATTAAATTCAGAAGCCTATACCGAGATGCAGAATCGGGAACGGGAAGAGCAACTGGAAAAGCAATTGCGTTTGGGTAATATGCCTAAATTTTCTTCAACCCCTGAATTTAAACCCTAGGACTGCTTATGACTATCGCCAATGATATCATCAGTTGTCGTATGCCTGACTTTGAGCATTATCTACGTCTAGGGGACTCGTTAGATGATACGGACGAGTATGGTTTTACCCCTTTGATCGAGTGTGCAATTACGCAGCAAATTAATATTGCAGAGCAATTGCTCGCTCGCGGTGTGAATGTGAATAAACCAGATGTTACGGGTCGTACTCCCCTACACTGGGCGGTCGATAATAATGATATTGAGCTTGCCCGATTGTTACTGACTCATGGCGCCGACGCAAATGCTTACACGCGTGCCGGTTTGTCAGTCTTAGTCTATCCTGTTTTAAGGGCTCAAGATCCACTCAAGCATTTGCTCTATCAATACGGGGCTAAACTTGATTTCGCGCTGGATTTTATTCATGGCAAGTTACTTGGGCATCGTTATGAATTACAAGGTGACGTGGATATTGTTAATGCGCAGGGAGAATTCATTGAATTAGATTATGAAGGGTTTATTCTTGAGTTTACTGTTGCAATCGTCAAAGACTCTTTGCGCCGCTTTACGAGTAGTTATTCGACTCGCCATTTGCGTGAACAATTCCCTTATTTATATACCATTATGGATGCGTTTGGCTTAGCGGCTGAACTGTTGCAATTGCAGCATCATCGTCATTTAAATGAACGACATAAAGCACGCCTCACCCAGATTATCAAAACAGCCCCTATATTGATATTGCCAGCCGCGAGCCGTGGTCATGCCTTATGTTTTATTCGTTATAAGCAATGGTGGGCCAAGATTGATCGTGGTGAAAATAGCCTGACGGAAGGCTCTGCCAACATTTATCGCATCACTCGCCCTGAAGCATTCAATGCTCATTTTATAGAAGAGTTTTTATATAAAAAACAAAGTCGACGTTATTTTCATCATATAATTAATCAGCAATTGGGTTTATTGCCAATCACGCAAATGCCGATTAGTTCACAAATTTCAGGAAATTGTTCCTGGGCTAACGTGCAGGCGATAGTCCCGGTAGCCTATGCCTTACAGCAGCTTAGTTTAGAGGGCATAGAGCAGTTTAAACCTGATATTGCTATGAACCTTTATGATATCTGGGTTGAATGGGATAAAGATCGGGCGCTGGATGAATGCGTGCATCGCTTTTATTTAGCTGATCCAGTAAGGAAAGCAAGTTTTGCCTCTATGCTTGCTGCTGTGCTATTTCAAGCCTGTGATTATGCTAACCGTCATCATATCGAGCGCGCGGAGAAAATTCTGACTATCCTGACCTTGCCGGAATATTATTATGTTCTACAAAGTTATTTACAGGCCTATTGCGTGAAACGGTTAACCAGAAGAGGGAATAATTTGCTCAAGCTATTGGATGATTGCGGGGTAAATCCAAATATTGGTGTGACCCCCGTCGCGACAGGTTTGCGAGACGAATAGCACGTAGCAAATAACTGACCTCATTAACCGCTCTCACCTGCGCAAGGAATTGGATGAGGGTGTCTTTCGCGAGAGGGTTGGGGAGAGGACAACAATAACTCGCGAATTTCTTTAGCACGTGAATGCCTCCCTTACACTCCCTCGCCCACGTAAGGAATTGGAATAGTATGAGGATATGTCTTTTCGCTGGAGAGGGTTGGGGAGAGGGACGCCAATAACTGGCGAATTTTCCTTAGTGCGTGAATACCTCTTAACTCCCTTCACCCGCGTAAGGAATTGGAATAGCATGAGGGTGCTTTTCGCGGGA
>NZ_JBLZIO010000003.1:0-112446 GCF_048553315.1 Legionella sp. ST3F1
GGTTTTACTCGCAGATGAACAGTTTAAGGCTAGTGAAATGATGAAAAATTCAGATTAGATTGAGTGCGATTGCCATAGTATTCTTGTCACGGTTCTTGTTTTTAGGTGGATGCCTCGTAAGATGTTTCAGGCTTCTTAAATGAGTTAAGCATGCACACCACATCATTAACCTGGCTTCCTTCTTTTTGCCCTGTAAGCCGGACAAGAAATACGCTCTATTGATTATAAAATAACCTTAATGCCTATTAGGAGGCAATAGATCAATTGTTAAATAATAGAAAATTTTTAAATTTTTAACTTAATAACTAATCAGCTATGTTCACTTTTTCGTTCGTGCTTCTGATTCTTCATTAAATGCCCCGATCTTGGATTTTAGTTGATTCCCTTTTTATGGAGCAGGAATGGATGCTTGTGCATAAAATGGATTGTCATATTCAGTTCCATTTTTGGTGATATAGCTAATTATTTGTTCGGCTGGCAACGAGATGGCAAGTGTATGGCATTTGTCTCTCAAGTCTGCTTCACTTAAGGTGCTTCCAGTTTCAGAAGTAGTGGGGAGAGTAATTTTATAGCAGCCATGAGCTTTTGTATCCGCATGTAAATCTGCACGGGATTGGTAAAAATTTCTATAGACGTTTGTCGGTTTTTCAATCCATCTCCAACTGTTGTATTCACCAAGGTCGTGGCCAGGATCAATTGCTTCGAAGATAGGTGTATAAAATACTAGTTCCCGATTGTTATTTTTTAGTCCGAAAAACGAAGGCATGGTGAGTTTCTCCTGTATCAGCATCTTGAGGTTTATTCATTTTTGTAAAGAAATCTAAAAGAAACAGCCTGTTAATATTTTATTCATGTTTCACCTGTATAGTACAGTCTTATTCTCATTAAATCATACATAGAATCATGACAACAGTACTGGATCAAATTAATCATGAACTCTTAGGGAGAGTAAAACCTAAGAAATCATTTACCTTGTTTAGTGATACAGAGTCTGATTTTTTCAGTGCTCTCCATAAGCAGCTTAATTTAAGTAATGATATGGCCATTCATGATTTACTGAAAGCAATCGCTATACTAGAGAGTATTCAAGCGTTTAAAAATTATTTAGATAAAGAGAGATATCGTACCCTGGATGATTTAAAGAGTTTGAAACTTGATATTCCTAAACAGGCTGTTTTTTCTGGTCGATCTAAGGTTTCTCCGGCTCTTTTCCCTATGTTGACAAAAATCCATGATTGTCTTTTTTCTGCCTACGAATTAGCTTATTTTCACGCTCGCGGTGAATTGCCAGTCAATCAAGTTGATTATCATCAAGTAATGATAGAGGAGTCGCAAAAATTTAATGAAATGAGTTTGACGACTAAACAGGCAGTGTTACCTGATGGGGCAACCATTGTTAAAGATGTGGCTAGGGGTAGTGTCACTATCGCTGGGCAAAAAATACTAACTGAGGATTCCTCTGATCCTTCGGCTATTATTGCTGCAATTGAATCATTGACCGGTGATAAAATCACCACGCCAGGTTCGAATGCTAACAAAATATTTAACTTCGGTGGTCAATTTTTGCAAGGAACCCTTTTACAAGAATTTTGTAGTACAGCCATGTTAGTGGGTAAGAAAATTGTAGGACTCGAGTCTGGTTATACCAAAGGCGCGATTAACTGGACTAAGGATGTAACAACGGGTGAATTTGTTGCACAAGTAAAACTTGAAGTGTTAACTTGTAGTTATGTCAATCATCAAAACAAGAAAGAAGCACCAAAACTCTATGCGATTGCTGCGGACGGCCACTCTTTATTAGACGTGGATGCTGATGCGGTTGAAAATATTATGCAACGGGCTAAATCCGAGTTAAATGGAAGTACTGTCAATGACATGGTTCCGATTGCTGAAATAGACGCGGTGATTCGCCTGGTTCCACAGCCCTATAAATTACCACAACAACATTTTATGAAAGTCGAAACTGCTTCTATACACTACAATACTGCCGATATGGTATCGACAAAAGAAAGAGGATTGTTAGCAGAACTTGTCATAGAACACACTAGCAGCTCTGTTACTGCTACGACAGGTTTCTAATCGTTTAGTCGATGGATAATAAGCAAACCTGGTGTTTGCTTATTTTTTTTCTAAGTTCTAGGCAACATCTGATTTCAGTATGAAACCTGTTAAGATGCCGGGGCTAAATGGGTTGATTTGATTTTGAGTTTTCAACAGGTAACGCCCAGAATTGCCATTCACTTCAAATAAGATTTGTAAGCTGGCGCTATCATTGCTATCAACAAGTACATTGACTTTTTCCAGCATCTTAAAGAATGCCCAGGGGCCCGCCTCTTCCAGTTCGTAATGATTCCCTTCAATGGAATATAACGTTAATTTTGCATCCGTTTGCGGCCAGCTAAAGAGAGTATAGGAGTCACTACTTTGATTATCCGTTAATGTCGTTTTACCAATAGTTAACTGTAAATTGGATACGACAGGATCCAAATTGATTTTTTGGAGACTAAATTCAATTTTGCTTGTTTCGGTTTCTTCAGGAAAGAACATATTGGTAATGACATTGGCACGGATTAACTCATTCGTGATCTCACTTGAAATAGGCAATACATAGCCATTTAATTCTTTGGGTTGCCATTGTGGTGTAGACGTATCTAAAAAGGGTTTCAAGTAATTATTAACAAAGACATTAAGCACACCATGGGGTGCAAAGAAACGATCAAAATCACCGAGAGCCACCTCATCTTTTTTTGAAGGATCAAGGGGATAACGATTGGCTATGGTGGTTTGGTATGCTTTATAAACAGATTGCTGCCATTGTTTATTTACATAAGTTCTACTTTCGTTAATGAAAATGAACCAGGTATCGTCCGCTAACTGTTTTGCCCAGGTAGAGACAGGTTCCGGGAGTTGACGCGCTCTATTGTACAAAGTACTGAGCGGGTCGGATAAGGTACCCCCTTGAAAACGCGTTTTGGTTAAATCAAAGATTGTACGACCCTGATCATTGATTAGTGAAAGGGTAGTAAGGAATTTTTCCAATTCATTGATATTCTGTGAAAGTTCGTTAGTGGCAGAATGACTCAGCAAATTTAAATACATGAATTGGTTAGCTACTTTTTGATTAAATAAAGCGTCATCTTCAGCCAATTCGGGGCTTGTTTGCTGTTGAATCAACTCAATAAGCTTGTTTATTGAATTATTTTGATGCAAGGTTTGAGTGAGTTGCCGTGCTTGTTGATAATCCTGGTAATGTTGTGGTTTTGTGCGCCGAATGAAATTTTGCCACCAGGTTACATATTCAAAGTAATAAGCCTCTTCCAGGAGTGCAGGCAAGTTATTCAGATCTTGACGTGCTAAAACCCAATTTTCATGTTGGAGCTGGGTTGCCAGTTTTGGCAACAACATAATGACTTCTTTAAAGCCAGCCTTTGTATAGTAAACAGGCAGTTCTTTACTGGCTAATTCAAAGCCATTCATTTCAAGATTTTGCTTCTCGGTAGAAAAGTTACTTTTTGCCAGTGAGTAATAAAGATAGGTTGCGGGTAAAGCATTGAGGTAATTCCGCGCGTCACTAACCAGTTGTCTATTAATAACCACAGGTTGCATGGGTTGTTTTAAAGCATCTTTAAGCAATAACAACTGTTTAGCTAAATTACTTGATTGGTTATTGGTTTGCCAATACTGAGAGAACCAATTGGTTACTTCGCTTTCTGAGTAATGCTCCGGTTCACCAAGCATCAGATAAATTTTCAGGGCTTGATACCGTGCTATTTGTGTTTGGGCAGGATCGGAAATGGTTTGCTCAACATGAGATAGTAATTCAGGTAAGAAATTATCGCGTAAACGATGTTTGGTATTACTATGCAATTGAATTTTTAATTGTTCAATGATTGGTACAGAAAGTACATTAGAGGGAATCTGTTGCAATTTGGTCGCAGCCAATGACAAATGGTAGAGCGCAGCAGTTTTATCATTGACTTGTCCAAGCATTGATTCATAGGCTAGTAATTCCTTACTCGCTTCATCTAATAGTTTGGATGTTTTGAAATGTTGATGAACTATCCCCAAAAACGATAAACCAAGTATTCCAGCGGTTAACCCTGTTAGTAATTTCTGAATGGTACTTGTCTGCCTGATATGGCGTTTGGTTTGTTCCTGGCAAGCTTTCAAAGCACCTTCTATAAAATAAGGCCGGTAATTGTTGGATTGAGGAAATTTATCCTGAACAGTGAGCGCATATTCGTGTTGAATCTTCTTATTTAGTCGGTCAATACTGTGACCGCCTTGTTCTGCACTGGTAAAGTAGATGGCCTGTATGCGCAACAATTGAATCGGCAAATTTTGTAATAAGGATTGTACAGGTACACGCAAGCTAGCAAGTTGCAGAGGAAATTCTCTAATTAAAGTACGTTTGGCACTGGAACGGGCAGGATGTAATTTATTGATAATTTGCTGACTTAATACTTCCAGCATTTGATCAAATTGTTGCCTGTAATTGACAAGTACCTTACTTCTCTGTTTTGTATAATCCAGGGAAAATCCGAGTGGTTTTGCAAGTTCACTGGTATGATCAGACTGAAAAAATTCGCAAAACCCGGCGAGAGTATCGAGCTTAGTCAACAGGATGAAGCCTTCAACACTGTAGCCTAAGGCATGCCCAAAACGCTCGAGCAGTTGTGCATGTGATTTACATTGTTCGACAAGTTGTACGGGTTCTGCGAGTAATAGCTCGTTACTATTAATGCATAAAATGATGCCACTGATTCTGACATTATTGTGGCAACGATTAAGTTGTTTCAGAGTATAGGCTAGTAAATTTTCACTTTGATTAAGCCAGGTTTCTCCAAGCTCTAAAATCACCCCATGCTGGTTATAGAAAAAGTTAGCACGACCTTCGGTATCAACGGGATAATGAGTCAGATTACTCTGACGTAGCAAAGCCGTTTTGCCTTGATTTACTTTGCCTGTAATCAAGACAAAAGAAATAGCATTATTCTGTGGTTTTAAGTAACCCAGAATTTTTTTTAAGGTATCACAAAGTACGGTTAAGGATTTGTCCATTAATCATCCAGTTTAGCGGTTACAGTATGCCCAAATTGAACGATTTTGGCCTGATTTTCTAATAAGGTATGGCTAATAAAATAACCGGCGACCAATATTACCAAGGCGGAGACAGCTGTAACAATGACCGGCCTGTAATTTTGGGGAAAGTTGTCAATCACTTTTTGTTCATGAAATAAACGATGTGGTTTATTGACACGGTGCTGTTGAATTAATTGATACAAGTCTTCGATTAAATTATCCAGGACTTGTCTGCCAGTTGGACGTCCATGCTGCTCCCCTTCAAAACCTGCAATCAAGCAATAATAAGCAAGTTCGATTAAATCCAGATATTGATTGGGTTGTTGTTTGATATAATTAACAATGTCAAAAAAACGCTGCTGTGGGCCTATCTCATCATGTGACGAGGGCGTGAAGGCTTTAAATTCAGCAACCTTGCCATAAAGGCGCAGATAATTTTTTCCCAACAGCTCATCAATAGTGGCACAAAGAATATAGTGCGCAAGAGCATCGATTTCTTCAGTAGATGTTTTGCTATTGACCCGGCTATGAAAAGCACGTAATTCATGCTCGATATTTTCACGGATACTTGTTATCGGCGGCAAAGAAGGTGTAATACATAAACGCTCCAAAAGAGAGAGCAATGGTCCTGCTGCTGCTACAAGCGGATTGGTAGTAAAAGGTGCAATAAATAATTTAGAACGATAATATCCTTGGGGCATTTGTTGCGCGTTAGATAATGACAGTCGGCTGACAAAAGAGGCCGAAAAGCGTTCGGCTGCCATGGTTTTACTCCAAATAGGATTAATTATCTGTAACTTTTCACCTTATTCACAATTCAGATGTTTTGGAGTCATCCAAGGATTGAGGGTGCAGTTACTATTGTTCTAAAAAAATGTGAAAGGTATTAACGATAATACGTTATCTATAAAGCCTTGTCGATAAGTTGTGTTAAAAGCAGTCAATCTTCATCAAGCGCATCGTTAAAGTAACGAAGAACCCAGTTTTCACCAAGATATTCAAAGCAGTCTTGAAGGAAATCGGCTAGCTCTTCTGCTGTTAAATGGTGCTCAAAACCAGCTGGTTCGACATGATGATGAAAATAATCATTGAAGTGGCGATAACAAAAATCGACATAATCTCGTGTATGCAAGATGAAGGTATGCCACATTTTATCCACAATTAGTAAAGGACCGAACAGATAAGTTGAGCGTTTGTTGGTTTGACGATAGGCATTAAGCCACATCCAAGCCAAGAGGTCCTGAAATAACTGGGTACTTTTTTCATGTGAAAAATCGGGGTATAGGTGGCAGAAATAGCGAACTACCCGCTCGTTTTTATAAGTTAGTAGTTCGGTAAGGGGCGGTAATCTCATTAGCGACAGCAGGCTTTTTGCCAGTCAGGTTGTTTGGTGATATGACGAACGATACGGCATATCATTTCTTTTTTGGACATTTTCAATCTCCGGAATCGTTAAATTGATTATTTGAACAGCATAATAGCTATAAATCAATCATTATTTTGCCTTGTTTACGAACACGTTGTAATTCTAAATTTGTTATAACCAAGCGTGGGCTAAAATAATAACTAACTGCTTGAGAATGATAAATTAAAACAGCCTAATTTTAATTAGAATTATTGGAACAAAGGTATTGTTCTGAGTTAGAATAGATTGTATCTAAAATATCCAGGTAACTAACTCAGATGTTTGCCAAATTAATCCTCGCATTAACTCCTATGGTATTGGCTCTGCCTTTGGCAATGGATATTTATGTGCCTGCTATCCCTCATCTAACACGGGATTTTCACGCTAGTGACACCCAAATGTTGATGACCTTGAATTTATTTATGCTCAGTGCAGGTTTTATGCAGCTAGTGATTGGGCCTATTTCTGACCATTATGGTCGTCGGAAAGTTTCACTCGTGGTAATTCTGTGTTTTGCTATTGGGTCAATCTGTTGTGGTTTGGCAGAGAACGTCTACGAATTGATTGGCTACCGCATTATTCAAGCATTAGGCTCCTGCGGTATGATCGTACTTGGTTTTGCAATGGTAAGAGATCATTATACGGGCGAAAAAAGCGCCAAAGCGTATAGTTTTTTAAATGGAATGATTTCCTTTTCTCCCATTTTTGCTACGTTTATAGGCAGTTATCTTGATCTTTATCTGGGATGGTCGGCAACTTTTTGGGCTCTTTTGCTGGTTGCCATACCTGCTTTGTATACAATAGGCATCTGGCTTGATGAGTCATTACCTGTCTCAAAGCGAACTCCTTTAACCGGAAAAATCTTTGTCCAATATTTCCATGTCATACGCAATCAGGATTTTGCTGTTTATACGATGGCCTCGGCTTTCGGCCATTGTTATCTCTATTTATTTTGTGCCTTGTCTCCTTATCTGATTCTTCGTGCTCTTCACATTCCACAAACTCATTATGGATTTTATTTTTGTTTTATGGGGATCTCTCTGCTGTTTGGCAGTTTTGTTGGCGGTTCGATTGTTGAGCGCCTGGGTATTTTAAAAACCTGTCTCTTGGGTTATTTGCTAACCCTTGTTGGGGGATTATGGATGCTTACCTGGTATTTGCTCCAGGGCTTAAGTATTCACAATTTTATTTATCCGATGTTACTTATCGGCACGGGTGGCACCTTCTGTATGGGAGCTGGTACAGGCGGTTCTATGGCACCCTTTGAAGAAGCAAAAGGAGCTGCTGCAGCGGCTGGAGGGGCATTACGCTTTTTATTTGCAGGACTTGTTGGTTATTTATTGATTAATAAAACCGTGACCTCTACCTTGCCTTTAGCAATCCCCGCTGTTTTATTTAGTCTTATTGGTATCAGTGTATTAGTCTTATCTAATCGCGAAACCGAGACCGAAACGGATATTGCTTATGATAGTTAAAATCTATCAAATTTATCAATATATTCGATTTTACTTATAATCGTCCTTTGCCTACAGTTACAGATGTAAACCCCACAAATTGGAGAGGACTATGATTACTGTAGGCAACAAATTTCCTGAGTTTCATCTTAAAGCGACTGTCACGAATGATATCCATAATGCTTTTAAAGTAATTACCAATGAAACTTATGAAGGTAAATGGCTGGTTTTGTTTTTTTGGCCCAAAGACTTTACCTTTGTTTGTCCCACTGAAATTGCGGAGTTTGGCAAGCTTAATAGCCAATTTAATGAACGCGATGCCCAAGTCTTAGGGGCTAGCACTGATAGTGAGTTTGTTCATTTGGCGTGGAGAAATCAACATCCTGATTTGCGCGAATTACCTTTCCCAATGCTGGCTGATATTAAACGGGAATTAACTCAGGCTCTGGGTATTCTTGATGAGCAAGAAGGTGTTGCCCAGCGTGCTACTTTTATCATTGATCCCGAAGGAACGACACGTTTTGTCATGGTCACTGATTTGAATGTTGGTCGTAATCCGCAAGAAGTACTACGCGTCCTTGATGCCTTGCAAACGGATGAATTGTGTCCCTGTAATTGGAAAAAAGGTGAACAAACTATTCATCTGGACTAATTAACTCCATTCATTGAGGATAAAACCATGTTAGACACAATAAAACAACAATTGCCTGATTTTGCCAAAGATACGCGTCTTAATTTGAGTAAAGTTTTGGATTTCACTCAGCTGGATGGCTTGACGGAACAACAAATTACTGGTGCTGCTTTGGCTGTGGCTTACCAGCTAAATAATAAAGAATTGATTGTCACTTTAAGTAAACTGGCTAATGATGAAAAAACTGTCGAAGCAGCAAAACTTGCTACAAGCTTAATGGCAATGACGAATATTTATTATCGTTTTGTTCATCTCAGTGGCCAAGCGGAATTAACCCAAATGCCAGCAGGTTTACGTATGCAAGGGATAACAAACCCTGGTGTTGATCGGGTTACTTTTGAAGTGCTGTGTTTGGCAGTATCGGCTTTAAATGGTTGTGGTACTTGTATCAGCTCTCACAGTCGTCAATTACAGGAACATGGTTTTTCAACATCAGCACTGGCACGTATTGGCCGTATTTCTGCGGTAGTGTATGCGGTACACATTAGTTTGAGTTGTAATCAGTAGATTAATTGCTGTCCCGAACAATTTTGTTGCGATTGCGAAGAGCAGTGCAGGCAATCAGGTTTGTTATTTTAGGTGGGTTCGATAGCGTCGAAACCAATAGAGGTTAATGAATCAAAAGACGGTGTCTTTTTACAGAATAACGTTCGCTAGGCGAACGTTATTTAACTATTCCACAAGCGATTCGGGCCCCGCCGCCGCCAAGAGGGGGCGCATCACTATAATTATCACCACCGGCATGTATCATGACAGCCAATCCTTTAAGATCGCTCGTTTTCAGACGGGGAGCCAGAATAGGTACACTAGCATTGCCATTTTCCATCACATACAAGACCGGTAAATCACCCAGATGCCCTTTACCATAAGGACCCTGGTGGCTATTTGTATTTTGAGGATCATAGTGACCGCCAGCATGCATGCCAGTATCACCACAATCAGGGTGTTGGTGTAAATGGAAGCCGTGTAAACCTGGGGGCAGCGTTGTGAGACTAGGTTCTATTAGCAGGCCAAGCTCGGTGTCTGTGAAAACAACGTGTCCTATGTCCTTTTTGTCGCCTGCAGTAGAATAAATGGTTGTTGTGATTTGTCCGGCATGACCTGTCGCAATCAGGAGTGTAGATAGAACGAAGCCAGCGATTTTTTTCATAGTGCTTCCTGCTTATTAAATAATTCAGTTCTTGATGGTCAATTCTACTTTGCCTGCAAATGTTTTAATAGGTTTGTTAGTCAAATTTTAAGAAATAAGATCCGGGGAATGAAGGTAAATAGTAACCAATTGGAGCTAGACCACTACGCATTTATCTTGTTAAAATATTAGTCTTTTTGTTAGCCGGTTTTTCTTGTGGGCTCTTTAAAAGTACATTGTGCATTGGTCCTTACCTTATTATTTTGGGCTTCAGCCTTTGTCGGAATTCGAGTTGGGTTGACGGCTTATTCTCCAGGCGCACTTGCTTTATTACGATTTCTGGTCGCTTCTTTTGCTATGGCAATAATTTATTTCTATCTTCCCGCTAAGAAAAAAATCTCTTGGTCAGAGCGCTTACAGTTGCTGTTGCTGGGAGTGGCGGGCATTGGTATCTATAACATTTGTCTGAATTATGGGGAACTAAGTGTTTCTGCAGGGGTGGCCAGCTTTATTATCGGATTGATTCCAGTTGTTACTATTGTTTTATCAGTTCTATTTTTGCATGAGCGTCCAGGTTCTGCTGTTTGGGTGGGTATCCTGATCAGTTTTATGGGACTTTTGTTTTTGATACTAGGGGAAGAAGAGCGTTCTGCTTCCATGATAAGTGGTGCATTGGTTATTTTAATTGCTACTTTTATGGGGGCTTTTTATACTGTGGCGCAAAAGCGTTACTTGCGAAATTATCACCCCGTAGCGGTAACCGCCTGGATAATATGGGGCGGCACTTTCATGCTGCTTATTTTTTCCCCTCAGTTATGGCAAGAAATCAAAATCGCTAGCCAAGAGGCGACTTTTGCTGCCGTCTATATGGGAGTTTTTCCTGCGGCTTTTGCCTATGTGGGATGGAGTTATGTTTTGCACCATTGGTCTGCTTACAAAGCGTCCATGTATCTTTATGCTTTACCGCTGTTATCGACATTCATGGGTTTTATTTTACTGCATGAAGAGTCATCAGTTTTATCGCTATGCGGTGGTGTTATTTCTTTAACAGGCGCTTTGCTGGCTACTCGATTACGAGTGTCTCAACCTGTCTTGGCCCAGGTTGAGACACTCCCGAAAAATGGCTGAAGTAAATTATCGAGTTTGAACGCAGAAAAAATCTTGAGTAAACCTAGCCGCTTGCTCTGATTGCGACAGGCGTGGGGGGTGTTGCATCGTCTTCCGCCAAAAATGCTGCAATAGGGGGTAATTGCAGGAGATTGGAGATCCTTAATGCATGCTCGGAAGCCAATTCAGGCGTTTTATATTGTCCATTGGATTCAAAGAACAGAGTCATTGATGTTTGGGCAAAAGCTTCTGCTGCAGAGGCTTTAACAAAGCGATCGGGGGGTAATAAACTGTTTTTAACTGTCTGTTCAAGTTCAGGGTTGGCATCGTTGTATTCTGGTTTGCTGCGTGAATAGACGGTGCTTTTGAAGTTCCAAAAAATAAACTCGGCATTAAGTAGTAGCATTTCACCACCAAATTGAGGTTCACTTTTTTTGTATTTATTAAATTGCTCTTGTTTTTCAGGCGTTGCAAAAAAAGTATTCCGGTCTATTTTTTTTAATCCATCAAAAATTAATTTTATTCCACTATGATTACTGTTGTAGCCGAGCAATCTTTGCAAAAAAAATATTTTTTCACCGCTTGCGGTTTCATAGGCCCCGTAGGCGAAAAGGCCATTTAATTCCTCTGGTGTTGCTGGTGAGAAGTCACCATGGAAGAAATTGAACGTTCCTTCTTCGACGATAAGAAATAAAAATTTCCCTTGCATAGACTCCCTCCTAAATGCTGCACACAATAGGGAGAGTAATGCAAAAAATGATTGAGATGCAAATTACGGCATGAAACGGGTTAAGATCTAAGGCTGTTAGATTGCGCTAAAAGCATTATACTCTTGTTTTCTGTCCTTTTGTGAGTACTCATGGAATTGAGAATTGATAATACCCCCTTCAAGGCATTATTCGAACCGCTTGATTTAGGTTTTACCCAGTTAAAAAACCGGTTGCTTATGGGATCCATGCATACAGGTTTGGAAGAAGATAAAGAGGGCTTGCAGCGTTTAGCGGCTTTTTACCGCGAGAGGGCACAAGGTGGTGCCGGTTTGATAGTAACGGGAGGGTTTGCGCCCAATCGCTCCGGGCGTTTGGCTCCGTTTGCAGCAAAATTGACCTCTATTAAGGAGCAACAACGTCATGAGATTGTGACCCACACTGTTCATGAGGGGGGCGGCAAGATCGCTCTTCAAATCTTACACGCTGGCCGTTATGGTTATCATCCCTTTATCGTTGCTCCCAGTGCTTTAAAATCACCGATCAGTCCGTTTAAACCCTGGATGATGAGTAAGCGTCGTATCGCAAAAACCATTAACCACTTCGCCCGTTGTGCCCGTCTTGCAAAAGCAGCAGGCTATGACGGGGTAGAAATTATGGGTAGTGAAGGGTATCTCATTAATCAATTTATTGTGAGCCATACCAATCAGCGCCAAGACGAGTGGGGTGGTGATTTTACTAACCGCATGCGTTTTCCGATAGAAGTGGTACGGAGTGTGCGTGAGGCAGTGGGCGAACATTTTATTATTATTTATCGTTTATCAATGCTCGATCTGATTGCCGATGGCAGCAGTTGGGAAGAAGTGGTTACTCTGGCGAAAGCAATCGAACAAGCCGGGGCCAGTTTGATTAATACCGGTATTGGTTGGCATGAAGCACGTATCCCTACAATTGCCACCATGGTTCCTCCGGCAGCATTTACTTCAGTGACCAAACGGCTCAAACCAGAAATTAATATTCCGGTGATCACTTCCAATCGAATCAATACACCAGAATTGGCTGACCGTTTAATTAGGGAAGGGGTTGCTGACATGGTGTCAATGGCAAGGCCGTTCTTGGCTGACGCGCAGTTCGCTGAAAAAGCCAGGATAGGGGAGAGTCAAGCAATTAATGTTTGTATTGCCTGTAATCAGGCTTGCTTGGACAGGGTATTTGTGAATAAAACAGCATCCTGTCTAGTCAATCCGCGTGCTGGCAATGAGACAGAGTTAGTTTATCAAGCGGTACATCATTCCAAAAAAATTGCTGTTGTTGGTGCCGGGCCAGCGGGTCTTGCATTTGCAACAGTGGCTGCTGAACGTGGCCATCAAGTGACCTTGTTTGAAAAAAATGACGTTTTGGGTGGGCAGTTTAATTTGGCAAAAAACATCCCGGGTAAAGAAGAATTTCAGCATACTATTGATTATTTCATGCATCAATTGAAAAAATTTCAAGTTGATATTCGGTTAAACACCGCCGCCAATGTGGATTTACTGTGTGATTTTGATGAGGTCGTGCTCGCAACAGGAATTAAGCCAAGGATACCTGATATTCACGGGATAGATCATGAAAAAGTCATGAGTTATGTGGAACTGATTCAACAGCAAAAAATTCCTGGTAAGCGAGTAGCTATTATTGGTGCAGGTGGTATTGGCTTTGATGTGGCTGAATGGTTAACCCATGAACATGTTAACGAGCATCCACAACAATTTTATGATGAGTGGGGTATTGATATCGAAACTGAACATCGCGGTGGTGTAAAGCCCCCGGAGATCAGTAAAAGTCCGCGACAAGTGTATTTATTACAGCGCAAAAAGGAAAAGCATGGAAAGCGGTTGGGAAAAACTACCGGCTGGATCCATCGTTTAAGCTTAAAACACAAACAGGTTAAAATGCTTGCCGGTGTAGAATATGAGCGGATAGACGATCAGGGCTTGCATATTCGAATTGATGATAAAGCACAGGTTTTAGAGGTAGATTCAATCGTGGTTTGTGCCGGACAGGATGAATTGCGAGATCTGTTTGAACCTTTGAAACAAAGAAAGCAATCGGTGCATTTGGTTGGTGGTGCTTTTAAAGCGTTGGAATTGGATGCACGTCATGCCATTGATCAAGCTTGTCGTTTGGCAGCCTTGTTGTAAAAATCATCGGAGTTAAACGGTGAAAGGTAGATAACGCAGTCAACTAGCCGTTGAAAGAGAAAATAGATGGAAAAATGAAAATAAGATCACTGAGCTACAAGTTTCAGACGCCTATAAAAGGAAAAAATCTGTGAATCAAATAGAAATTCTTAAACGGATTTATTTTCCAATAGGCCATTAAATTTTTATTTTGGGTTTAAAAACAATAAACTATTTATAGACTTGAATCCATCTTGGTTAAGTTTATTGTTGATCTTTTATTGTTTTAGGAAGGTTGGGGAAAATAAAATTCGTGCATCAGCCTGCTTATTTTGTTATAATACTGAGCAATTTTTATATCGCTTTACCCCTTTAAGCATTACGCTTTAATCTATTGGAATTTTTATGACACAAGAATTAGCAAGCTTCGCAGCGCTCAATTTATCGGATCTTTTACTGAAAGCGCTCGAAGATATGAAATTTAAAGTCCCATCAGCTATTCAGGCACAAACTATACCTGTCTTGTTGGAAGGACGGGATGTAATCGCGCAAGCACAAACAGGAACTGGAAAGACGGCTGCTTTTGCCTTACCTATTTTGCAACGATTAGTGCAGAAATCGCAGGCTACCCAGGCATTAATTTTAGCTCCAACACGCGAATTAGCCATTCAGGTTGCTGAACAATTTGAAACCTTGAGTGCCCATCAAAACATCACTGTCTCTGTGCTTTGCGGCGGACAAGAATATCGCCGTCAGTTAAAACAACTACGTGAAGGCGCGCAAGTTGTGGTAGGTACGCCAGGGCGAATTCTCGATCACATCGATCGCGGTACTTTACAATTAGGCCATTTAAGCACTTTTGTTCTTGATGAGGCCGATGAAATGTTGCGAATGGGTTTTATCGAAGACGTGGAAACTATTCTTTCCAAATTGCCGGCTGAAAAGCAAATGGCCCTATTTTCGGCTACGATGCCCCACCGTATTCGCCAGATTGCCAACAGTTATTTGAATAATCCGGTTTCTGTTGAGATTCGTTCAGAAACAGCTACCGTAAAAAGTATTGAGCAACGCTTTTTGTTTGCTTCACCGGCACAAAAAACAGATGCTTTACTGCGTGTATTGGCTGTAGAAGAGTCTCAAGGTGTTATTGTATTTGTGCGCACCAAAAGCAGTACAGAAGAAGTGGCAGAAGTTTTACAGCAACAGGGATATCGCGCTATGGCAATCCATGGTGATATCACCCAGGCTTTGCGTGAACGAATTATTGCGCAATTCAGACAAGGGACAATTGATATTTTAGTCGCTACTGATGTTGCAGCGCGCGGGTTAGATGTTGAACGTGTTACCCATGTAATTAATTATGATGTACCGCATGATTGTGAAACTTATGTCCATCGCATTGGCCGTACAGGTCGCGCCGGTCGCAGTGGTGTAACGATTTTATTTGTAACACCGAAAGAAGCACGTATTCTAAATACAATAGAACGTCATACTCGTCAGCGTATCGAAAAAATTGTAGTGCCGAATGATTACATGATCCAGGTGGCGAGACAGCAGCGCTTTATGGCAACTATTACGGCGCGGTTACAACATGAGAATTTACCTGCCTATCAACGTATCATTGAAGAGTTTGTCAAAGAAAATCAGGTCTCTGCGACTGATGTAGCAGCTGCACTTGCTTTATTACTAAATCAGGATAAGCCGTGGCAACGCGAACTCTCTCTTCCAAAGCCTGCGCGTTCTGTTAAAGAGGCGCGAGTTAGGGAGGGGGATTTTAAAGCAGGTCGTAATGCTGAGCGTAAGAGCGATAAAGGTAAAGATAGAAAGCATTTCCGTGATGATCATCCACAGGAATTATTCCGTATCGATATTGGTCGTGTGCATGGCGTTAAACCGGGTAATATTGTTGGTGCTATTGCCAATGAAGCCGGATTACAAAGCCGTTTTATTACCGGACTCAAAATTCATGATGATCACTCCACTGTACGTCTACCCAAAGGAATGCCCAAAGAAGTATTTCAGGAGTTGAATAAAGCTTGGGTATGCGGCCGGCAATTGAAATTAACTTCCCTAGAGATGGCGTAAGCCTTATCAGAGACGGCTGTCGCATGGCAGCCGGTTTTAAAATAAATCATATACAATTAATTTCATTAATTGAGAAAAATCATAGACCGTTAAAGATAACCGGTTCAGTAATTGTTTTCAGAAGACGATATATCGCTGCTAAACGGTAAATTATTTTTAATAGCTCTCAATTTCAATCTAAAGAGCACCTTCCACCCTTTAACAATAGTAATTTTGGGCAATAGAAATTAAATAATATTAGAAATTTCCACTAATATTATTATCAAAAAGATAATTTTTTATCCAAATTCTTAATAGTTTCTTAAGTTTTATTTCTTATTATATCTGCATGGTATTAAGATAGAAGCAGTATTTATGTTGATAAGATATTTGAAAAGACTTGATGCAGCTCTAAGAATGGCAGAGATAAGGTTAAATCGTGGCCGCAATGATTTGGCTCAGGCATCTCTAGATGTTGCAGAAAATTATTTAAATTTGCTGGAAAGCAGTTTTTCAGATGATCTATATATCAAAGATACAAAAAATAAGATGTTTGTTAATTATCTTTCTCAGGCTAAAGCCAAATACGAATATTTGGTAGATAGTTGTGCTTCCATTGAAAGGTCAGATTCACCTGAAAAATTATTAGCCGATGCCCTTAATTTTTCGGAATCTCAACGACAATTAGGTCTGGATCGTTATTGTTTCTTTTCTTCACAGGGTACTGAAAAAGTCAAGACAGAAAAGACAGCAGAATCTCAGCACCGTTTGAGTACAGATCGTTATCGCTTCTTATCTCAAAAAGCCGAAGAAAACCCCGGTGCAGCAGCTTCAGACGCTAGTAATCAGTTTTCGCTTTTTAGCTAAGGGCTGTTGAGGCAATCACTAAGGTTAACCTGGATTGCCTCGGCAAAATTCTTTCCTGATGAACGATTCAATTTATTCCCAACGTTAATTGTAATCCTGATTGTCCAAGAAAAAAGGCTATCTGCTGCCTCTCCCTTGCACTACACTTGGTGCGAATCGATTTCCCAGCCTAATTTCAGGCTAATAAAATGAAAAAAACCTTAATTATTATCGTCATAACGATGATTTTTCTGCTTGTGAAACCTGAGAAATGGAGGGCTATCAATCAAAATAATCTTTGTAGAGCTTGACGTAAGTCCCATCGGTCTCAAGCTGGATTAAAGCCTGATTAATACGGTCAATTAACGCTTGCCTTCCGTGAGCGGTGATGATGCCGTAGCCGCTTCCCAGAGAGATTTTTTCACCAACCAATTTGAATTGAGCTTTCAATTCCTCTCCTGCACACCAAAATTTGGCTACTTGTTCATGAATTAATACGACATCGACTTCTTTTTCAGCCAGGGCTTGCAGTAATTCCGGTAGCTCCGTATATTGCTTAATTTTTGCTACATCGCGGTATTTTTTTTCAACCATGGATGTAAATAATGCGTTAGACCAGGTGCCAATTCGTTTGCCGTGTATATCAGCTTCCGAGTTAATGGGGTTTTGTAAAGTGGTCATCAATTGGCCGTCGCTAGTGAGGTAGGGTAAGCTAACCAGGAATTGATATTGAATATCAGGAGTAATTGAAATCGCACCAATACCCAAGTCGACTTTTTGCTCTTTGACCATAGTGAGTAACTGTGCGTAACCAACGGGGACATAATGACACTCGGCTTGTATTTTTTTACATACAGCATCCATCAGTTCTACATCAAAACCGAAAAAATGATTATTATCTGCGACAACACTGAATGGAGGCACATAAGATAGAATGGCAATTTTCAGTGTTTCGGCGCGTGAAAAGGTCATGCTACACAATAGAAGGATTAGTGCAACAAACCGCATAGAGATAGTCCTTTATTTAATCTAATTTAACAATAGTTTGCTTAGAGATGGTTGTCAAAGAAGGCATCGAGAAATGAAATTGGAGCGAGGCGATGGCAATAAAAATTTCACTGGATCATCCAACCTTTACTCTACGAGAGAAAGTTCAAGAAATTAACAAAACTTTTTTAGCTGATTATGGTTTTAGTTATTTTCAATATTTGAGATGTTTTGATGATGGTTCTATAAGTTTGCTAACTAATAACACAGGTCTGATAGAGTATTTCCAGCACGTAGATAATTCGCCGGTTGTTTTTTCTTCCTTTAATAATGACTATGAAAATTCACATTCTTATTGGTTTTTGTGGGATGAGGTTTTGCCAAAATTCCCGGTGCAACTGGCACGAGAGAAATTTCATTTTCATAATGGAATTACTTTAGTAAGGCGCTCAAGAAATTATTACGATATGATTGCTGTTGCTTTATCTGCAGAACAAGCCAACGCGGGATCATTTTATTTGAATAAATTAAAAATTATTGAACACTATATCAATGATTTTGATAAACAAAATAAAGAGTTAATTACGCTTATCAATAATAATAAAATAATCCTGCCCAGTTCCTATCGCGATGTTAATTATCAAAAAATTTGTTTAACAAAAGGACGTATCACGGTTACAGGTAAAGAAGGCTTAACTTATATTACATCCCAGGAATTAGCCTGTTTACGTTTGTTATTACAAGGCGCCTCCTATAAAGAAGCCGCGAAGTTACTCCATTTATCTTCCCGTACCGTCGAGACTTATATAGATAGAATAAAACAGCGCACCGGTTTTTTTTCTCGCTCCGAGATTGAGCGCGCTCTTTTGTGTCCGTAGTAAGCACGGACAGCGTTCTTATTAACAACCTTTTATACTACCGCTTGTAGTTTTCAGGTATCGCCGTTATGGGCTGTTATTAAAGAAGGATTCATTATGAAAATTGAAGAAAGAACATGGGCAGAAGAATTATTTAAGAACTTTTGTGCTGGATACAAAGCGCGTGATTTGCCTTATTTGCTTAGTCTGTTTACTAAAAACAGCACTATGTGGGGCTCAGGTATTGATGAATACCGCGTCGGCCTAAAACAAATCGAAGAGCAATTATTGCGTGATTGGGGTCAATCAGAGGCAGGTGAAATTCAAATTCTATCTTTTGTGCCCGGTAACAAAAAAGAGGGTTTATGGTCTGCCGCTCTTTGTGAAGCAAAGGTGACTATAGCCGGTAAGGAACATCTTTTCTCCCATTTAAGAGGAACAATGGTTATAGAGAAAGAAGAAGACTCTTGGAAAATTGCTCATATGCATGCTTCTTTTCCTGATTATAGAAATTTGGAAGGCAATTCTTTTCCTGCACAGCAATAGCAAAGGATCCATTGATGGTGGAGAGTTCATTGATTCTCCACGATTCTTCTTTGAATTAGTGATCAATTTTCTGCATTAAATAGTTTGCCAGTTCATTTCGAGCATATATTTTATAGATAAAATCGGCTTCCCGTTCTTGAGGTTTACCTTGCAGCGAGTCAAAACGATGAGATTGATAGGTTACAATGAGGTGGTAATTTTTAAAAAAATCATGCTGTTGTAACACTTCGGTGAGGTCATTGCCACGTTGCCATTGAGGGTAATAGGTTCGGATAACCCAATCAGGCTTTATCTTTTGTTGTAAATCTTGTGCATACAAAGGGAGTGAGAGATGAATCCTGGTACTTGTCATTTCAGCATTGGTCAAACATTGACTATCGATAAATTGAAGATCTTTTCTCGCAAAGAAGGGAATGATTCCACAATCAGCCAAGAGTATTTTTGCATTGGGTGTTGCATAGCGGTTTAAAAATTCCACAACTTTCATACGTATAGCTGAACGCTGTTGATAGTGTTTAACCTCTGTATCGATGTCCACTATTTTTCCGGTGGGAATAAAAAGATGAGTAAAGAGCACGATGATTAACAGACTGGCTAAGGTGTTATTTTTGGCTGAAAAATGAAAATTAGTTAAAAATTCTTTCACCCCTAAAACAGGTAAGAGGCTGAAAACACTAAAAGCGGCTAAAAAAAGGCGGTTGTAATAAGCTATAACGGGATCAGCGCGACATAAAAGCAGGCAATACAATAGTGATGGTAGCCAAAGTAGTAGATGCCGACAGTCTTTACGGGCCAATAAATAAGGAAGGCTTAAAATCAAGCAGGGAAATAGAAGGTATAAATAATCAATGACTAGATGAAAGCTGTGAGTACTAACAATGGCCTTACAGCGATAACTATTAGGGAGCAGATGGCCAAAGTAAATAAGACGCCAGCCAAAATAGATGCTATAGGGCAGGATAAAACCAAGGGCAAAAATAATAAACATACTGCGTAGTTGAGAGGATGGGAGTTTATTGTGAGAATGGCAGCAGAGTAGGAAAACAATGGGCGCAATGATCCACAACAATCCCTCAAACCGTGTTAGCGCCAGTAAAGTCAAGTTCAAGCAACCGATTAACCATGCTCTGGCGTGGTAACGATTCTTTTTGAAAGGGATTGCAGAATCCTGCCATTGACTGAAGCCCAGGGCTGATGCAGTTTGCCAACTCATGAGTAAAGCCAGAGCAACAAAAAAACTGGTTTCAAATCCACTTACAGTCCACCAACTAACCCCTTGATAATGGCTAAACAGATAAACAGGTAGCATAGCCAGCAAAGGCGACAAAAAAGTTCGCGCGAATTGGTAAAGAAAAACGAAGGCAGCCAATAAACTTACACTCGCAAAACATTTAATGGCTGGAATTAAAGGTACACCTAGCTTGATAAATAGTGAGGCAAGCAGAACCCAGAGAAAATTAGAGTAACCCTCAACCGGAGGCGTATTGGCATACCAGCGAAAACCTAAGCCATTAGCCATGGTCTGAGCATAATGCCAGCTGATAAATGCATCATCGGTGGTAAAAGGCCACGCATGGTATAGCGCATTGACTAATTGCAGTAAAATAAGCACAGCCAGTAAAACGGTGAGGAAAGACTCCAGGGGGATTCGATGAGCATTCAAACGATTTTAATCCTTTACTTTAATTGAAGATTCCTCTTCGGGTTCCTCATTTTACGAAGTATGCTTTTTTCGTACAAGAAAAGATTGATCGTCCAGGCATTTTACAGGCCTATTTTCAAGAGGTTATAGTAGATAAAAAAATTGATTGTTTATGAATTTGCATATTATAATTTGAACCCTTTTGACAGGCAATCAATTGATTTAAGGTGGCACGATGAAGGTCTTATTTTCCGTGTTTGTCCTGGTGTTTTCAGGATTGGTAGCTGCGAAGACTTTGCATGAACCTTTGCATAATATCGTTGTTTTTGGTGATAGTTTGTCGGATAACGGGAATTTATATGAGCACTTGGAGCATAAAGTGCCGCCGTCACCACCTTATCATGCCGGACGCTTTACCGATGGTCAGGTATGGGTTGAACATTTGGTGGAATCTTATTTCCCGGGCAATGGTGCAGCACATTTACTCGATTATGCGTTTGGTGGTGCGGGTATCTCAGAAGAAGATGATGATGTTTTATTCACGCTAAACCGTGAAATCCAGATTTATCTGGATGCACATCAAGGTAAAGCAGATCCATACAGTCTTTTTGTAGTCTGGATAGGGGCTAATAATTACCTCGGTGTGCCAGATGAGGACATGGTGGAGAAAACCCTGCGTGAGGTCAATGTAGGTATTCAACACGGTTTACAACGTTTAGTGGCTGCTGGCGCGAAACATATTCTTGTGGTTAATTTGCCTGATCTAGGGCAAACACCCATGGCGAGAGAGTTCGATGCCCAAGAGAAAATGACTTATTTAAGTGAGCAGCATAATAAACAATTGGCAGAAAAAGTAAGTGAATTGCAACGTACTTATCAAAATGTACAATGGCTTTATTTTGATGTGCATGGCACTTTAAATGACCTCCTTATCACGCCAGAGGCTTATGGGTTTAAAAATATAACGGATACCTGCTATAACGTCATGGTTGAAAAACCAAATCAGCAGTCTGTTTTACGCATGGCAGCAAGAGCAAGATTGAAAAACAAAAGAAACGTATGCGAAGGATACTTGTTTTTTGATCTGGTCCATCCTACTTTGCCGGCTCACCAGATTATGGCAGAGCGCGCCAAGGGATTTTTGGACATGGCAGGGATTCAATTTATTGATTAATCGTTCTCTATGATAAAGGCCTTATAAAACAAGGCCTTTTAATTTCGCTTTCCCTCTGTTGCAACTCATTCAATTGCTGATAACGCTTAGATAGTGGTTTAACCAATTTTTGGTCTCGGCAGGAATTTTGCTTAATTTAAAATCCAATATAGCAATGGAGTAGTGATGCAATTACTTCTAGGGCTTTGTTTATTATTGTTTTTAAATTTTTCTGGCGCTAAAGCAGCCGACCTGGAAATCCAGGTCAAAGGGCAAAAAATAATGCTGCCTTATTGGCCTGCCTCTGGTAAGCAATTGCAAGGGGGTATAGTCATGGTGCAGGGTGAATTGGCTAATGAAGGTTTTCTGCTACTTAATAATCTCGCTATTCAATTTGCCAAACTTGGGTGGGCAGTGCTTTTAATAAACTCAGCGGGACAGCAAGGTTCCATCGCTTGGATTGAGCAGCTTCCTGAAGCCTTATCCGCTCTACGGCAGAAAGAAAATAAACGCCTGGTGCTGTTGCACTATGGTGACCAATTGCAACTATCAGTAGACTATTTCAGCAAACTCCAGTCAAAACAAGTAAATGGCTTGATTTTGCTTTCTGCCTTTGATCAGCCTGTAAAAAAAGAGTTACCCGAATTATTGCATAAACTAACGTTTCCTGTGGTTGATCTGACCGGTCAGTTTGATTATCAGTTGGTTTTGGAGCAAGCAGCTACCCGCCACCATTCGATGCAGAATAAATCTTATATGACTACTCAAATCCCTGGCGCAGACCATAATTATTATTTTGCACAGCAATTATTAGTCGCTTATTTACATGGATGGATGAAAAAATTGCAATTTGCATCACCGGCAAAACCCCCGATTATTCTCGATAGTCGATTACTTAAAGCGTCAAGATAGTTAATCTTTTACCACCCTTTGCTGGTACAAATTTGTTCGTAAGCTTTGCGTATTTTTTGTGTTTTATCATTGGCAATTTTTATCATTTCTTCAGGTAAGCCCTGGGCAATCAGTTTATCCGGGTGATTGCGGCTAATTAAGCGCCGATAAGCACTTTTTACTTCTTGTTTACTGGCAGTGTGGTTGATTTCCAAAATGGCATAAGCCTGCATGAGTGTATTCTGTGGTGGCGCTTGATAGTGATCATTATATTGACGCGAAGAAGAGTGTTGATTAGATGATTGCCTGGAACCCTGATAGCCAAAATCCTCATAAAAGCGGTATTGTTGGTTCAATGGGGCAAACCCCATCTGCCTGAAGATGACATCGAGAGCCTGTAACTTCATGTTAGATAAGCCATCTGTTTGTGCAAAGCGATATTGAATATCCATGAATAATTTTAATAGTTCAGGGTTATCCCGACATGCTTTCTGGAGAAGCGTTAAAATGCGACTTAAATCAAAATTCGCAGCTTTTCCTTCGTTAAAGAAACGCTTGGCCAGTGTTTTTTGTTCATGATTCAAACGCATTTCATCCATAAGGGTCTTAGCCATTTGGATTTCTTGCTCAGAAACACGCCCATCCGCTTTGGCAAGATGCCCCATTACAGAAAAGGTCGCTTGAAAAAAAATTTTCTGTACGGCTTGCCGTTTTTCTGAATGATAATACCAATGGGGGCGGGTATAGTGGCTAACCATACCACGATCAAAAAAATTGCCAATGAGAATTCCAAAGAGTGCCCCGGCCGAGCCTCCAATCAGGTAGCCAAAAAAAGCACCGAGGATTTTCCCCCACCACTGATGATTAGTAAAAAATTGCCGAAAATTCATTTCGCCCTGTTTTCCATTCATGTTAAATAAGTTTTATAACTATAAGTGTAATTATACGCTTTGTATTATTAAAAAAGACTGAAATCGACCCATTAATCAGTTTATATATTTATCAATCTGTCTTTTAAAAAATAAAAAATAGCCTTTCTTTACCTTTGATTTTAATCCATCTGTTTAGTAAAGAAGAAAGATTACGAGCAATTTTTTGGTATTACTCCCTAAGGATAAGGATGACAATCCTTGTTGTTTAGGGTTTAGGCGATGAGTCAATTCATGAGTATGCAGTGGCAGGGAAGAACCTTAAATTTTAATATCCGAAGCAATGGGTGATTAAGAATTTTTTGACAATTTTGATTAAAAAAAGTATATTTCGGCTTAAATTTAGCAACGTCCGTCCATTAATCGCGATCAGGAGAAAAGATGAGATCCATCGTTTTAACCAAGTTTGGGGATATAGATGTTTTTGCAGAAGCTACTTTACCAAAACCAGAGATTAAACCTGGCCATGTATTAATTAAGGTTGTTGCTACCAGCGTTAATCCACTTGATTATAAAATGCGTAAAGGTTATTTCCCTGATTTGGTAAAATCTTTTCCAATGGTTTTGCATGGCGATGTCGCAGGTATTATTGAGGAAGTGGGGGAGGGTGTTACTGACTTTTCTGTGGGCGACGAAGTATATGGCTGTGTTGGGGGGCTTCTTGATATGGGAGGCGGCTTAGCTGAATACGTACTTGCTGATGCCGATTTAATTGCGCTTAAGCCTAAAACGCTATCCTTGGTTGAGGCGGCTTCCTTGCCTTTGGTTTCTCTCACGGCGTGGGAAGGTTTAGTCACCTATGCTAAGGTGAAAAAAGGACAAACAGTCCTCATTCATGGTGGTACAGGCGGTGTTGGTCACATCTCGATACAGCTAGCTAAATGGCTGGGTGCCAAAGTGTTCGCAACGGGTTCATCGGCTAAAAAATTAGAGATGGCCAAGCAATTGGGTGCTGATTTTGCAATAGATTATAAAAAGACAACGATCGAATCGTATGTTGCTGAGCATACTAATGGCGCAGGCTTTGAGATTGTTTTTGATACGGTAGGCGGAGAAAATTTTAGTGAATGTTTTCAGGCGGCCGCTCTTTTTGGTCAAGTGATCTCCATTCTTGCTGCTGGCAATTATGATTTATCCTCCGCATTTTTCAAAGGGTTATCCATTCATCTGGTATTGCAGCCTTTACCTCTTATCACCGGTATTAAGCGCGCTCATTATGGAGAAATACTAGCTAAAATAGCGACCCTAGTCGATGAAGGTTTTATTCGTCCTTTAATCGATGAGCAAAAATTTAACATTACTCAAGTAGAGGCTGCGCATGCCCATCTTGAAAATGGAAACGCTCTAGGAAAAATTGTGCTGACTAATTTTGCTTAATGAGAGCAGGGGTGTTTTAATTTTTTCGTATCAAATAACTACACACTACGAAAGTGTGTAGTTATTTTAAGAAATTTACTTCGATAATGATGTCTTGTACTTTTTCTTAAATTATTAACCCAAAAGAGTAAAATAAATATATACTTTGCTTTTTTCAATAGGGTAGTTTATGCGACACGTTTATTCATTCTTAATGTATTTGATGACACCATATATGTTATTACGGCTATGGTGGAAAGGACGTCAATTACCGGCTTATCGACAGCGGATATTAGAGCGTTTTGTTTTAAACGACAGAGAGGATATTAAGGTTGATATCTGGGTTCATGCTGTTTCTTTAGGCGAAGTGATTGCAGCTACACCCTTGATTGATGCCTTGCTTGCGAAGCAATGGACGATTTTAGTAACGACAATGACGCCTACTGGTGCGGAACGAGTACGGGCGCGTTTTGGTGAAAAAGTGATTCACCAGTATATGCCTTATGATCTCCCTGGTGTAACCAAGCGATTTTTTAAAAGAACGAAAGCTCGTGTAGGACTGATCGTTGAAACAGAGTTATGGCCCAATATAATTCATTATGCCTATAAAGCACAGATGGATCTTTTTCTGGTTAATGCCCGCTTATCAGAGCGTTCTTATCAGGGGTATCGCAAAGTTAAATTTTTATTCAAACCGGTGCTAAATCAATTTAATGCTATTTTGGCGCAAAGTGAGGATGATGCTAAACGTTTTAAAGCTCTTGGTGCAGTGGCGTCCAAGGTGATTGTTTTAGGTAATATGAAATTTGATTTGCAAACACAAAACATTAATACAGAGCTCTTTTTAGAGTTAAAAGCCAGCTGGGGCGCTGAGCGTGTTGTAGTCATGGTGGCAAGTACCCATGAAGATGAAGAAGAGTTGGTGTTATCGCGCTTAAAAAAATTGCAGGCCGGTATTGATAACATGATTCTGTTAATTGCTCCTCGCCATCCAGAACGTTTTCAGAAAGTACATCAATTAAGTGTCCAGCTTGGTTTTAACACGGGTTTGCGTAGTCAGAAAGAAACGCTAAGTAAAGAGAACGAGGTGGTTATTCTGGATTCTCTCGGCGAGTTATTAGGCTTTTATCAGATCAGTGATTATGCGTTTGTTGGTGGTAGTTTGGTGCCGGTGGGCGGGCATAACGTATTAGAGCCTATTGCTATGAAAGTCCCAGTCCTTAGTGGAACGCAGGTTCATAATTTTAAAACCATCTGTCGTGATTTGCAGGAGGCACAGGCTATCGAGTTGGTGGAAAATGCAGATATGTTGATCGAGCGAATCATTGCTTTGCATCAGGATGGAAATAGAAAAAGAAATCTGGTGACTAATGCAACGACGGTTCTCGAAGCGAACAAGGGAGCTGTGGCACGATATGTAGCCAAGGCACAATCTATTCTCAATGGTTAAGGCGGATTATAGATTACTAGCCTTGTTGGGGACGTCGAAGTAAGAAACAAGCAGAGCTTAAAGCCCTGCTTGTTCACATTAACCACCCTGGTTTTGACGTTCTTTAATTTCAGATAAGGTCTTACAGTCTATGCACAAAGTTGCAGTAGGACGTGCTTCTAAGCGCCGTAAACCAATCTCGATACCACAAGCTTCACAATAGCCAAAATCTTCATCACGAAGTCTTTCAAGGGCATCTTCGATTTTCTTAATTAATTTACGTTCTCTGTCACGGGTTCTGAGCTCAAGACTGAATTCTTCTTCCTGGCTAGCTCGATCAGAGGGATCAGGGAAGTTGGCAGCTTCATCTTTCATATGAGTTACTGTTCTATCAACTTCTTCCATCAGCGATTGACGCCAAGCAAGCAATATTTTTTCAATATGTGCTAATTGCTTGTCATTCATATATTCTTCGCCTTCAGTTTCCTGATAGGGGGCTATTCCCATACTGCTAACGGCGTCATTTTTCACGTTTCGTACACTCTCGTTGGTTGAATCGGTTAATTGCTCTGGCATCTATGCCTCCTTGTTGCATCCTGTTCAACAAGCCATTATGGCATGCGATTGAAAAGCGCTAGGTATACCAAAAATCATTCTAGTCATCAACTAATAATTCGCTTGCCACCACTTACGCGGTCATTACCTTGCCAATCTTGCCAGCATTGAACCTGTACATATCCATATTCACTAAGCATAGACATTACCGCAAATTTTTGATCAAAGCCATGCTCTAATAATAATAGCCCGCCAGGCTTAAGCCTAGCAATACTATGTTTAATAATGTGTTTTATAGCAGTTAATCCATCTTCACCACTAACCAGAGCCAAACTTGGTTCGAAGCGTACATCGCCTTCAGCAAGATGGGGATCATTGGCTGCTATATAGGGCGGATTAGATACGATAGCATCAAAGTGTTGTTGTGCTGATATCTTTTCAAACCAATCAGAATGGCAAAAACAGACATTGCCTAATCCCAAACGCGCCGCATTTTCTTCGGCAGTCTGTAAGGCTCCCTGGCTAAAATCACAGGCAGTAATTTGCCAGTCAGGGCATTCCGACGCGAAAGCGAGTGCAATAGCACCACTACCTGTTCCTAAATCAAGAATTTCTGCTTGTGGTTTATCAGCCAGCTGAGCTAAGGTCAGTTCAACGAGAAGCTCTGTCTCCGGACGCGGTATTAACGTATCCTCACAGACTTTTAGCGGTAGAGACCAGAATTCACGTGTACCGGTTAAATAGGCGACAGGAACGCCTTGCGAACGCTGATCAACGAGGCGTTGATAGGTTTGCCACTGGGCTTGAGTTAAGTTTGCATCGGGATAGGTATAAAGATAGGTGCGTGTTTTGAGCAGGACATAGGCGAGAAGAATTTCTGCATCCAGGCGAGCACTGGTGCTCTGTGTTTCAAGCTTGGTTATGGCTTGTAACAGAGCGTTTTTAATGTCAATCATGATGACCCAATTCAGCAAGTAATTCGGCGTGGTATTCGCGCTGTAAGGCTTCAATGACAGGATACAAATCACCAGCAATGACATCATTGAGCTGGTAAAGCGTCAGATTAATGCGATGATCGGTTAAGCGTCCCTGGGGAAAATTATAGGTACGGATCCGTTCAGAACGATCACCGGTTCCTACGAGCGATTTGCGCGTCTGTGCCTGCTGTTGCCGTTGCTTGCTTTGCTCTGCATCAAGTAAGCGTGTTTTTAATAAGGCCATCGCTTTGGCACGGTTTTTATGTTGCGAGCGCTCATCTTGGCATTCAACCACCACCCCTGTTGGGAGATGGGTGATGCGAATGGCTGAATCAGTTTTGTTGACGTGCTGACCGCCTGCCCCTGATGAGCGATAGGTATCAATACGCAGTTCATCACTGTTAATTTGGATGTCATCAATTTCTTCAACTTCCGGTAAAATAGCTACCGTACAGGCTGAGGTATGGACGCGTCCCTGTGATTCTGTTTCTGGTACACGTTGTACACGATGCGCGCCGGATTCAAATTTTAATTCTGAGTAAACGGCATTACCACTGACACGTGCAATGACCTCTTTGTAGCCGCCATGTTCTCCGTGACTGGCGCTGATTATTTCAACCTGCCAACCTTTTGTTTCCGCATAACGACTGTACATACGGAACAAGTCACCGGCAAAAATAGCTGCCTCATCACCGCCAGTACCGGCGCGCACTTCAAGGTAAATATTCCGTTCATCATCAGGATCTTTCGGAATCAGGTGCCACTGCAATTGCTCTTCAAGTTCATCGACTTTTTCTTTGGCGCTGGCCATTTCGTCTGCTGCCATCGCTGCGAGCTCGGCATCCTCTCCATCGAGTAATTCTTGCAATGAAACGACATTATTACGGGCCTGTATATAAGCGTCATAGCAAGTGGCAACGGGCTCAAGTTGAGCATATTCTTTTGATAAATTTTTAAATTGATTCTGATCCGCTATGACCGATGCTTCTGACAGTAAACGGCTAATTTCCTGGAAGCGTTCGAGCATTTGCTCCAATTTTAATTCAAGAGATTTCTTCATAAGGAGACTGTACTAAAGGATTAAATAAATAGTGCGCCAAATCAAAGAGTTCTTCACGCCCGTCTAATGCTGCTTGACGAAGGCCCACAGTAGGATGATGGACTAATTTATTCACCAGCCGCTCGCAAAACTCACTTAGTACACTATCCTGGCAATGGCCTGCTGACAATTTGTCCTGGGCCCTCTGTAATTCTTTCTGCGCGACTACTTGCATCTGATTGCGATAATCACAGATAACCTCTTTAGCACGTAATGAACGGTGCCAACGAATATAATTATCCAATTCACAATCAATGAGTTGTTCAGCTTGCCGGGCTGCAGAACGCCGCTCATCCATTCCTTTGGTAATCATCGATTGCAAATCATCGATGTTATACAAATGAACAGCTTCCAGCTCACCCACGTCTGCTTCAATGTCGCGGGGTACAGCCAAATCAAGAAAGAACATTGGATTTTGTGCTCGCTTGCTTAGGGCATGTTCAACCAAACTTTTATTAATAAAGGGCAGTGGACAGGCGGTTGCAGAAATCACCACATCCGCTTGAGACAGGTATTGCGGGATATCACCGATAGTTAATGCTTCACCGCCGAAATCGCTAGCAAGCTGTTGAGCATGCTCGCGGGTACGGCTGGCAATTAAAAAGCGCTTAACCCCTTGTTTATGCAAGTACTTGGCAACGAGGGTTGCAGTTTCGCCAGAGCCAATAATAAAGACTTGCAAATCGTTTTGATTGGGAAATAACTGACCAATTAACTGTACTGCAGCATAGGCGACAGAAACAGGATTTTTACCAATGCCACTGCGATTTCTAATCCGTTTGCTTGCACTGAATATATATTGAAAGACAGAGCGTAAAGTTGTTTTCACCGTTCCTAACTGACAGGCATATTGATAGGCTTGTTTCATTTGGCCAAGAATTTGCGGTTCACCAAGCATCATTGAATCCAAACCACTGGCAACGCGCAACGTATGGCGAATGCCGTGATGGCCGTGGTGAATATAAAGATAAGGTGATAATAACTCGGGTGCCAATTCATGTTGATAGGCAAGCCAAGGGGCTATATTTTCTGGCTCGTCTGTGTCGCAATAAATTTCGGTACGGTTGCAGGTTGATAACATTGCCGCTTCGTTTACTGCAGGTAAACGAATTAGCTCGTTAAGTAATTTATCTTGCATAGCAAGAGGCAGTGCGATTTTTTCACGCACTGTCAGTGGGGCAGTTTCATGATTTAGTCCACAGGCGACAAACACCATAGAATTCAATTTAAAGGCAGCAGATTATCAGGGAATTGTAAACTATTACCCGGGAAATTTGTAGACTTGAGAGCGATATAATAGCTATCTAACCACATGAAAAATTAAAGTGAAAGACGTGGTAACATTTCCATCTCACTCATTTCTTCTTTCGAGCCGGGGCTGTCTTCATTTTTGTTGCTCGAAGAGGTTTCAGCTACAATTTTATTGACTTCTTGTGTTGCTTGCTTGTAGAGAGTGGTCGTAACCCAAGACATGGATACGCCTGCAAGGCGAGCAAGCTCTTGTTTCAGTCCAATCAGATCAGTTAAACCAGCTTCCACTAAGGCCCTTGCAACGGATTTTCCCTGGTAGGCATTGTTTATCATGTTGTCTGCATGAGGCATTAGTTTCTCGGCTATAATCAGTTGCAACAACGCTGTTTGATAGAAGCTCTCATTGTTATCCTGCATAGCTAGTGTATAGGTGGTAATGGCCAGTAAAAAATAACCGGGTGTCCAGTATAATTCCGCGGCTTTCAAAGCGTAGTGGAGAGCGTCTTTCAGGGATTTTTTAGCCAGGGCTTGTTTACATAAGCCACTTAGAGCAGGAAAATAGCCCAGATAGCCTGCAAGTTGCAGATAGGGTGGTGCATAAGCCCTGACTGTGTCTTCTTCGGCTTTAAGGTGGCGTTTGTATTGGCCATAGACAAAAATACCTTTTAACAATTCGAAGGTGTGCAGGGTAGATTGGGGTTTGTATTCGTGAATGGGTTTGCCTGCTTGAGGAGGCTCTCCAGTTCGCGGTGGGTTAAGCCCACAAAGACGCCATTTCTCGTTCCAGATGTCATTCAAGCTTGGATGCTTACATAGGGTATTGAGTTTCGGGTTACCAAGCGCCGCCCTAATCAAAAGAGCGAAGTCGATTTTTTCAATCTCGTTGGCTAAGGCTACTTGTTCCTGAGATGATAGCCCTCCTTGCTCCAGAGCCTCACTTAGTTCAAGTAAAGGCTTCAGAGAAATTTTTTCAGCCGTCGTTAATTTTAAAAATTGTTGTAAGGTCTGGTAGGGCATTAAACTGACTCAAGGTCGAGAATAGTGGACACATTATACCCCAAGTCAGTAAAATAGCACCAGATCAATCAAAAACTATCAACTATACACGGAGATCTCGGTAAGATTGGCCGTCGTGCTTCCATCCATTTCATCCAATAGTTGAGGTTTCTTACCGCTTCCCACAGGAATAATAGGTATTTGAATATTATCGTCTTCTTCATCTCTGAGCTCCTCAACCAGTGCATTGAATTCTCCTCTAGCTGGTTTAGGGGCAGGGACATTTGTACTAAAGAACCTGTCAGAGCTGTCCAAAATCTTGACTTTAGTAGACTTTAGTTTTTTAGTCGGCTTTTCAGCGATGACAGTGGTGCTAACCCCATCTTCTTCGCTGATAGGTAGGATTGATTTTGGTACAGATGTTAATTGCGGCAGTTCTACTTTAACCCTTGGTTCTACTATTTCTTCAATATAGAAAGGAACATAGGCTTCTTTCAATGCCTTCAGCACTGGTGCTGGAACTTCATTTGCCAGAACATCAATATCTTCAAGCCCGGTCGGTAGTTTACTACGGATTTCAAGAATTTTATCCGCTAATATCAAACAGGCTTCCGCAGTCAACGTAGCTTTCATTGTTTCTCTAATGATTTCATAGAGTTCACTACGACTGGCGCGGTTAATGTCAGGTAGATCATAGCGATGAGAGGATTTATCTGTTGAAATAAATTTCGTTGGATAGAATGCACGCAGTAGCTCTACCATTTTTTCTATCATAATCGAACTACGGAAAATACCGACGTTTGCCCTGCTTTCCCGCGGTAAAGATTGTGCATGCTTAAGCCCAATGTCAATAAATGAACGACTGTCATCCAGACCAGTCCCAATGACACCAGCAGCCCCCCAACATACGATAGTGCCATCGCTTGAACGGGTACCAAGAGGAAGGACTTCCGTTTCGGTTAAATCGCTCAATCCTCTTTCCAACTGGCAAGGTACAAATCCTTTTAGAGAGCTGGTTAGAGGATGGGGCTCTTGGCCAATGGCAACGATTAATTGATCACAAACCAGCGTTGTGACTTCAGGAAGTACCTTTGTTTTACGCTGTTTTACTGGTTTTCCGAAGGTAAGATTAACGCTGCCTGTATCGCCAAGTTCTATTTTGATTAAATCACCCAGAGCCATTTTAGCCTTTGGATTGTCATCCAAATCAGCAAATTGTCGGTTGAACATGTTATTGGTATCAAAATTCTGTCCGTCACGCGCTACCCAAACAAAAGAGGTAACCTCTGGTTGGCATCCATTGATGATATCGAGAACCATTGCTGCATTTCTGGCTCCACCACCATAAAAAACAACATTCCCTTTTAAGCGGGCATCACCATGATCTTGACCATAAATCATCTTGCCAGTGCTTAATAGTTGTTTTGACAGAACAGAATCAACTTGGGTTGATGTTAATTTTCTTGTAGGACCAGGACCGGTACAAAGATCAATATGTGCAGTGTAGAGGTAAAACTGAATATCAAGGATTTTTACCGCAATACGATGAGGAAAACCATCTTCTTCCCAGGCTATATCACCGCTATAAGTTGCTTTCGTCTCGATGGCAATAGCTGTTGCATTTAATATAGTCATACCAAAATCACGTTGGGTACAAACCGTTGCATGATAAAAATCATTGGCCATCGTGTATTGATAGGGATTACGTTTGGTAACCTCATCGCGAGCAAAATCTTCAGAACGAGTGCTATATATTTGCGGAGTTTGTACTTTTGCTGGTTGTCCCATGAGGGTATGGCCATCTTTACGCCATTGATCCCAGCTTAATGGATCATTAAGAACAATCACTGCAGGCGTACCATCTTTATTCTTTTTCGCGCGTAGTTCGGTGGGTAGTTCGCCGTACAGCATGGTACCAGCGACACCTGCACCAATAACAATGCGCTCATAGGTTATAGGTGTTGTTTGAGTTAGTATGGCTTCCTCTAAAGCAAGTGATTTCAGCTCTTGTTCTGCTCGTGCTTCTCGTCCGAGAGTTATATTGGTGAGTACTCTTAATTGCTCAAATTGTTTTACAGAGGGTTTATCGCCTATTTTTAATTTAAATCGCGCAAGCGCTTCTTTTTCTAGCTCTACTCTCTTCAGTAATTCATTTAATTCGCTGACTCGTTTTTCAATTTCAACTAATCTTTTCACAACGTTTTTACTCAACATTTTTACAACTCTCTATTCATTTTTTAACTATCCTTAATTGTTATATAAAAAATTATCTGCAATATTTTTTCGTATCTTTGAAAAATAAATGCAACTCTGATAATTGGTTCGTGCGGCATATATTACTGATTTAGTCTTAAAGAAATATTATGAAAATATTAACGAAATATTATGTGTAAAATTGATTGCAACTGAGATGAATATATTTTCATGTTTCACTCAAGTAACGTTCATTTTCGCCGCTAATAGAGGTAAGTAGGTTTTGCACAGGAAGATTATCCTGATAGGAGTAATAGATGGATATTATTTTTCAAGGCAAACATAATAGTGAGGAAGCTGCTGAAAGCTTATTAAGTGTATTGCGCCTCTTTAAAGAGCGTTACCATATCAGTCAGTTTCGTGAAATGCATTTAACAGTAACGTTGGTCGATGATCAAGGTGATGATGTGGAGCTGGTTGATAGCGAAACTGCACAGGCCTATCGCACTTTCGAAGTGTATAGAAAAGGGCATGAATTAACTGGACGCCGTGGACAGCCCATGTTGCAATTAGTAGTCGACAACACACGTTAACTGGAGGGTTTGATGATTCTGGCTTTACTTGCCATTGTATTGACTCTGGTTATGGTTGTGGGTATTCATGAAGCTGGCCATGCAATTGCGGCAAAATGGTTTGCGGTAAAAATTCAACGAATTTCCATTGGATTTGGCAAGCCCCTATTAACCTGGCGAGGAAAATCAGGTTGTGAATGGGTCTGGGCCATTTGGCCGCTGGGTGGCTATGTACAATTACTGAATTCGCGGATTCAGCCTGTTCCCAAAAAAGAATATAACGTTTGTTTTGATAAAAAACCCGTGTGGGTACGTTGTGTTATTTTACTAGCTGGTGCTGGCGCAAATCTGGTAACAGCCTGGCTTATGCTAACCATCATGTTTACCATAGGCTATCAACAGACTGCTCCAGTTATCCAAAAAGTAGCTCCACAAAGTCTGGCAGCTAAAGCGGGTTTTAAAGCAGGCGATCAGATCACCTCAATAGCCGCTCAGGAAACCTCTTCCTGGCAAGAGGTAGGTATGCGCCTTATCATGGTACTTGGTAAGGCTGAGGTCAGGATAAATGTTCTTGATAGCGAAAAAAAATCGCGTTCCCTCACACTTGATTTACAAAAATGGACTTACAAACGTGGAGCAGGAACTCTATTAACAACCCTTGGCATTGAACCCGATTCGTTAAAACAACATCGCTATCAGGTAAAAGGACAGTCTATTTTAAGCTCGATGTGGTATTCCATTGAAAAGATAGGGCAGTTATTGATTTTCTTTTTAGTTATATTAAAGCAGTTGCTTACGGGAATGATTCCTTTTGCCGTACTGTTGGGACCGATTGGTTTATTGGCTGCATCAGCAAATTCTTTTATGCAGGGATTTGCAGTTTTTTTGTATTTTATTGCTAGTTTGAGCCTCGTTGTCGGTCTGGTCAATTTATTTCCTGTTCCAGGACTTGATGGCGGTTCAATTATTTATGCGCTTGTGGAAAAAATTCGTGGGAAACCAGTGCCAGTTGCTTGGGAATTACTTCTTCATCGTTTAGTGGTAATTGTATTTTGTGTCTTGTTAGTACAACTTATTTTGAATGATCTTCAACGTTATTTGACCAGTTAATGATAAGGGACTGTTTACATTTCCTTAGCTTGAGTGTTGATGGCTTGCTATTCCAGCACCGAAGCACAAAAAATCAGGCCATAAGCGCCTGGATAATAGAAATACGACAGTCCCTAATTGCTGGTGCGGGCACAGCACCAAACATCCACACGCGTTACTCCCTGCTGTTTGAAAAGCCTTGCTAATTCATTCACAGTACTGCCTGTCGTTAATAAGTCATCAATTAGCGTTATATGGCTATAGCTATTTATTTTAACTTGAAAAGCCTGATGTAAATTTTTACGACGCCGTTGACTGCCTAGGTTGGCTTGGGGGATGGTGTGAATAATTTTTTTGCAAAGGTTGAGTTCGCAAGGAATTTTGAGTTGTTTTGCCAATAGCTTAGCGAGTTCAGCTGCTTGATTAAACCCTCTTTGTTGTAATCGCCTGGGATGAAGTGGAACAGGAACTATACATTGTGTTGAGACAGTTTTCTCCGGTAAAGCATCTAATAGGAGTTTGGTTAAAAAAGTACGTAAATAGAAGGCATCACGATATTTGAATTCATGGATCAAAGTCCGTAGTGGTTCCTCGAAATAATAACGGGTAATGGTGTGATCAAAGGCTGGTTTTTTTTGGGAACAATGACCACATACTAAAAATTTTGCATCCGGTAAGGGAAGAGCACAATAATAACAGGCATGATTGATTCGCTTGAATAAATCATTACAGTGTTGGCAAACAGCAAATGGGTTGCGATGATATTGCTGACACAGCACGCAAACCGAAGGCAAACGCAGTAACTGTGCTATACTGGTAATTTTTTGGCGCACGAGCGTTGGATTCCTTTATAAACTCTTTCCATTGTCCATGATGAATCTGAAAATAGAAATTTGCAATACCTTTAACAGGCATGCTTTTGAGTATGAGCAGGCAGCCAAAGTACAACATGAAATTGGTGAGCGTTTATTTGAGCGTTTGCACTATTTAAAGATTAATCCGCGTTATGTACTTGATTTGGGTTGCGGCACAGGTATTTTTTCTGCGTTGCTTAAAAAACAGTATCCGCAAGCACAGATTATCGGCTTGGATTTGGCTTATGAGATGCTAACCTTGGCCAATAAAAAACAAGGTTGGAGACGCAAATGGCATTTAGTCAATGCGGATATGACCGCGCTACCTTTCCCCAGTGGCCTCTTTGATCTGGTCTTTGCCAATCAAGTGATTCATTGGATTCAACCGTTATCAACTGTCCTTCGAGAGTTAAATCGAGTCATGAATATCGAGGGCTGCTTGATGTTTTCGACCTTAGGTCCTGATACCTTTAAAGAATTAAAACAAGCTTGGCTCAAAGCGGATAATTATGCTCATACCAATGATTTCATAGATATGCACGATATAGGGGATTGCTTGTTGGGTGAACGTTTTCTTGATCCAGTTGTGGATATGGAAGTGTTGAAAGTACACTATACCAGTTTAAAACAACTGGTGCGTAGTTTGAAAGCGCAAGGTGTACGTAATATTAATCAGGCACGTAATGCAGGATTAACAGGAAAAGGTAGTTGGCAACGTTTTGAAGCGGGGTATAAAACACTATGTACCACCGATGCTAAATATCCGCTCAGCTATGAAGTCGTTTACGGGCATGCTTGGAAAGGAGAGCAACGACGAATCAATGACGGTACGGAAACATTCATACCCGTTTCGCAAATTCGGCGTTTAGGCAAATAACCAGAGGGAGGTTAACATTTCGCTAGCCGGGGTGGTTAGGATGTGATCTCTAGTAGAAATGTCAACTGACCTAAAATAATGGGTTCTAAGTGATGAAAAAAATCTATTGGCTAACACTGTTGTTTGTTTCTTTTATGTCTTGTACTGGCTTTGCAAATAAAAACGTGACCTCAGGACAAATAAGCAAGAATATCGATGAAGCGTTGAAAACGTTTGGTGAGAATATAAATATCGGTATTCTTGTTCAAGACGCGAAAACTGCGAAAGTACTTTATAAAAGAAACGCTGATCGTTATTTTATGCCTGCCAGTAATGAAAAATTATTTACCGCCCTTGCAGCATTAGAGTCTTTCAGTCCTGATTTTAGCTATCAAACACGCCTTTTTGTCGATAAAACTAAAATTAAAAACGGCATTTTACAGGATAATATATACATCCAGTTTTCTGGAGATCCCAGGTTGACAAGTGAACAACTCGAGCAATTGCTTGGTTCCCTTGCTCAAGCTGAGATAAAAAAAATTAAGGGTGCTGTCATCATTGATGATACCGCTTTTGATAATGAAGCGATGAGCCCTGGCACGACCTGGGATGATAAGGATTTCTGTTGGGGAGCTCCAGTTAGTGCTCTGATTATTAATCAGAATTGTGCTAATGCGACCCTTGTTCCCGCTGCCAGACCAGGGCAGCCGGCGACACTTAAACTGCCTGCTTATCCTCAACCTGTTCGTTTCATTAATCAAGTGACTACTCAGGCGCCAGCAACGAAAGATTGTGCTATCAAAGTCAAACCAGAAGGGGATAAAACCTATGCAATCAGTGGTTGTATTAAAACAAACGCACAGCCTCAAAATGTAACGATGGCCATTAGCGGACCCCGTGAGAATACTCGGTTACTGGTGAATTATTTATTAAAGAAAAATCATATTAAAGTGAGTAAAAAAATAGAGTTTAGAAAAATGAGCCCCTCTCCAGTTGAGGTTTTTTCAAAGCAGGATTCACTACCCTTTAAGGCTTTAATTACAACCATGTTAAAAGAGTCTGATAATGGTATTGCAGAATCCCTATTCAAGACCATAGGTGCTCTCTATACTCATGAAGCGGGCAGTTTCACCAATGGCAATAATGCAGTGCGGGCTATTCTGGCTGAAGCAGCGCATTTGAATTTTCCACCAACAACACTCATCGATGGTTCGGGCGCTTCTCGTTATAATTTTATTACTCCAGAGCAAGTCGTTGCGTTATTACAGAAAGCATTCTACTCTGATTATGCTGCTTATTTTATTTCTTCTCTGCCTGTATCAGGGGTGGATGGAACCCTTAAAGATAGAATGAAAGACCCTTTAACACGGGGAAAAGTACATGCAAAAACGGGCTCAATGTCGGCTGTTTCTTCTTTATCGGGCTACCTTGAAACCAAGACGAAAAGAACGCTTATTTTTTCCATTATGATTAATGGTTTTGTTGATTCCCCAGAAAAATACAAAGCCTTGGAAGATAAACTTTGTGCAATATTGATAAAATCCAGTTGAAGCTTTTATGCTAATGTTTTTTACAAGTCTTGCACAATTGAGCAAAGCGCTATAATTTAAGTCATCTGAGTTTATAAGGACAGTCAACAATTCGCCAAGTTGAGTACGTAGGCCTTGATTTTCTGGAACACAGAAATCAAGGCTTACGTGCGAAGAGAGTAGAATTGTTAACAGCCCTTAGGTTTTGTTTGTGTTAGGAGTCACTATGGAATTTGTTAGCCGTTACGTTTCTCATCAGCCTGATGCCCAAGGTCTGGTATCCTATTCCCCTGAAGAGCATCGTATCTGGCAAACGCTTTATGAGCGCCAAATGAAAATCATTCCAGGAAGAGCTTGCGAGCAGTTCATCCAGGGTTTGCAAAATCTTGGTTTGACTGCTAAACAAATTCCCCAATTGCCTGATGTGAGTGGCCGTCTTCAAGAACTAACTGATTGGCAAGTAGCCCCAGTTGCTGCGTTGATTTCAGCCCGTGAATTCTTTGAATTATTGGCTGAGAGAAAATTTCCTGCTGCCACTTTTATTCGTTGTGAAGAAGAAATCGATTACGTGCAAGAGCCTGATATTTTTCATGAAATATTCGGGCATTGTCCTATGTTAACGCATCCTGTTTATGCCGATTTTGTTTGCACCTATGCGCGTAGAGTCTTGGAGTTGCCGGAAGAAGAATGGCCTCTTTTACAACGTCTATTCTGGTTTACGGTTGAGTTTGGTTTGATTAAAACACCACAAGGTATCCGTGCTTACGGTGGGGGAATTTTGTCCTCTATCAGTGAAACGGCTTACAGTGTTGAGAGTGATATAGCAATGCGTGTGTTATTTGATCCTGTCGTCGCCTTTCGCATGCCTTATCGCATTGATATGTTGCAACCAGTCTATTTTGTGATCGACGATTACCAAATTTTGTATAAATTGGTAGAGTCTGATATTAATAAGTATATTCAACGCGCAAGAGAATTAGGTGAATATCCGCCGCTGTTTCCAGTGGATAAAGATAATCCTAATGTTCATATTCTTGCTTGTTAAAAAATTTACAAAGCTTAAGCGTAGAATGTTAGTTTATGCTAAATGTGGAGCGATGAGGTTTTAAAATGGCTGTGGTTATAGTGCTATTGCAAGATAATTCAAGAATTGATGGTGAAAGAAATGATTAAAATCAGTTCCAATTGTAATGCCTGGTCAGTCTTGTTAATATCAGAGCATATCTCATGTTCATTGGCGATACAGTCAAGGAGCAACGCTTGATTAAAGTTCTAATTGTTGATGACCACGCTCTTGTACGAATGGGGATTCGACGATTACTAGAGGATTTACCCGATGTAGATGTCGTTGCTGATGCAGAAAGCGGCGAACAGGCATTAACGTTGGTTAAATCTCATAAACCTGATGTGGTTTTACTCGACATGAAAATGCCGGGAATTGACGGCTGGGAAGTAACCAGACGGCTCAAGAAATCGAATCCGCAAGTGAAAGTCATTGCTGTAACTGCTGTGTGTGCAGAGCCAATGCCTACAAGAGTTCTGCAACTTGGTGCTATGGGCTATCTGACAAAGGAATCTGGTGCCGAAGAAATGGCTGCAGCAATTCGTAAGGTAGCGAAGGGAGAAAAATATTTAAGTGCCGAAATTGCGCAGAAAATGGCAATTAACAGTTTGGAAGCAGTACAGGATTCTCCCTTTGATTTGTTGTCTGAACGAGAAATGCAAGTGATGCTGATGATCACGAGTGGTATGACTGTACAGGATATTGCTGATCGGTTGTTTTTAAGCAGTAAAACTATCAATGGTTACCGATACCGTATGTTTGATAAGTTGGGTATAAAAAATGATGTAGAACTTACCTTCCTGGCAATGAAGCATCGAGTCATTGAACAGCCTAATGATGCTTTACATGATGAATAATAATAAAGTAATAACGCATCGTAAAAGGCATTTCTGCAGCAATTAGATAGCCCACAAGCCTGTTTTACTGGATTGGGTACAGCGCATGAATGAAAAATTAATTCCAGCTTCTTTGAATAAATTTTTAGCCAATCTCACTAATGAGCCCGGTGTTTACCGTATGCTAAATAGCGAAGGTACGGTGTTATATGTAGGGAAGGCAAGTAGTCTAAAAAAGCGGGTTAACAGCTATTTTACTAAGCAAAATGCGGGTGCTAAAACACGCTCTTTGGTAAATCAGATTGCGTCGATTGAAGTGAGTGTGACACGTAGTGAAACCGAAGCACTTTTGCTGGAAAGTAATTTAATTAAGGCATTGCGTCCCAAATACAACGTGTTGCTGCGGGACGATAAGTCTTACCCCTATATTCACGTTACTCCTAACCACCCGTTCCCACGCATGGAATTGTATCGCAGTAAGAAAAAACCGCAAAAAGGCGAGTATTTTGGTCCGTATCCAAGTGTGGCGGCAGTACGGGAAACTTTAAATACCATTCAGAAGGTTTTTAAAATTCGTAATTGCCGGGACAGCTATTTCAGCACTCGCTCACGGCCCTGCTTGCAATACCAAATCAAACGTTGCAGTGCGCCCTGTACAAATTATATTTCCGCTAAGGATTATCAGCAGTCAGTTAATGATGCAATTCGTTTTTTGCAGGGAAAATCTCAATTAATCCTGGAGGAATTGGCTAAACGGATGGAGCAGGCTGTAGAGCGTCTTGCTTTTGAAGAGGCTGCTGTTTTGCGTGATCAGATCAAGAGTCTGCGCCTTGTACAAGAACAACAAGGTGTCGTGCAATTACGTGGGGATGCGGATGTGATTGCCATTGAAGCACAGCCTGGTTTCGCTTGTATATACTGTGTCACAGTACGTGATGGGCATGTATTAACGAGCCAAAGTTTTTTCCCTTCTGTACCCAAGCTGAGTTTTGACGAAAAAAATGATGAGCGAGCATTGTGGGAGCAAGTTTTTGAAGCATTCATCGCTTTTTATTATGTTGATGCGCCGGAGAAAATCCCTGCCTTGATCATTACGCATGAACCGATTGCTGAACTTAATCTTTTGCAATCAATGTTGAGTGAATTACGCGGAAAAAACTGCCAAATTCAAATTACTCCACGTGGTGTTAAAGCACGCTGGTTAGATTTTGCCCGGGATAATTTAAGGTTGGCTATAGCCGACTACATGGCTTCATCAGCAACGATGAAAAAACGATATCAATCCCTGAATGAATTGTTAGAGCGAGACGTTCCTATTACACGGATGGAGTGTTTTGATATTAGTCATACGAAGGGAGAGGCTACGATTGCTTCCTGTGTAGTTTTTGATGCCCAAGGGCCATGTAAAAAAGAATATCGCCGCTTTAATATTGATGGTATTACTCCTGGTGATGATTATGCCGCTATGGAGCAAGCTATTTTCCGGCGGTTTAAGCGACTGATACAAGAACAGCATTTGCCCGATGTCCTGATTATTGATGGTGGTAAGGGGCAGGTCGCTGTGGCAAAACGTGTTTTTGCTGCCTTGCAAATAGAGGGGGTAACCTTGGTTGGTATTGCTAAAGGACCCGAACGAAAAGCGGGGTGGGAGCGGTTGATTTTAGCGACGGATGAACTGGAAAGGACTTTACCTGCTGATTCCCCTGCCTTGCATCTTTTACAACATATTCGCGATGAGGCCCATCGTTTTGCCATCAGTGCACATAGAAAAAAACGACAGAAAGCGAGGCTTGATTCATCTCTGGAAACCATTGAAGGGGTTGGACCAAAACGACGACAAGCGTTATTGCGTCGTTTTGGTGGTCTACGTGAGCTAGCAAAAGCCCCTCTTGATGAAATAGCCAAGGTTAATGGCATTAACCAGGAGTTGGCAACACGAATATTTCAACATTTTCACCAATAAGTTGGCAAAATCTGGACATTCTAGCCAAGTCATGAGATCTGCATTGGATGGATACCTGACACCTTGCCGGCGGCAATTTATAGACTTTTTCCCGTTCACAAAAAGAATAAAAAGAAATTTTTATTTTCTAAGTAGTTAATTTTTTGACATTTAATCTTGTTGTCTTAAGCGTTGGAATTTCAGTTTTATCCAATATAAACAGTTGGTTATATTATATTTGCTGTGTAACTAAACTTTTTAATTGCATGACCGAAATAGTAGCTAGAAGGTGGAATTGCATTTAAGCACACTTCTTGCATTACAAAGATTACGTTAATTAGGGGAATCACGACATGAGAAAATTTGCCGGAGTGATTACACTGATGATGGTGGCTTTTCAAGCCAAGGCAGTGAGTTATTATGGTACAGGGCTTTGTGCTTACCCGCAATACCAATGTATCAAAGTTGGGAGTGGACAAAGCTGGGAGAAATTGTTTCCTGATGAACAGCAACGCGATATCGTCCAGCGTTTAAATCGGTCTTATAATTATTTATGGGCAGGGAAGGTGATTGTTGTACCACGTAACCTGGCTCAAAAAACGCTCCTGGATTTCTCTCCATTCCCTTTAAGAATTGATGCGGAAGGTGAAAAACAAGTGATTGTAGACCAGGATAAACTGGCTTGGGGTGCCTATGATGCGCAAGGACAGTTGGTAAAATGGGGACCTATTTCTTCTGGTAGGGATAAATGTCCCGATAGCGCTCATTCCTGCAAAACAATGACAGGTATATTTCGTTTCTTCAGCAAAGAAAATGAAAAATGCCGTTCCAATGTTTACCCAATAGGACGTGGTGGAGCGAAGATGCCTTATTGCATGTATTTCCACAAAGGGTTTGCTTTACATGGTTCATTTGACATACCAGGCTATCGTGCCAGTCACGGTTGCGTGAGATTATTTACTCGTGATGCTGAATGGCTCAATCATGATTTTGTTGAGACCTCTACTGAGAAAAATAATTATCTGGGAACAAAAGTGATTGTTCGTCCAGTTATGATGAGTGAGAAACAGCAATGAAAAAAATAATTCAACTGAGTCTAACTGGTGCACTGTTCTTCTCTGTATTTTCGGCATCAGTTTTCGCTGAGGCGGAAGAAAAAGATAATAATAAACTCCCACTGGGGTGTCGGGATACTGGGTATCAGTTTGAACTGAAGACATTGCATTTATTGCCTGGAAAAAGTGGCGATCGGCAATCGATGTATTTCTTGTTTAATACCTTGGGGCAGCCCGTGAGCCTTTATCAAATGAGAGATGAAGAAAGCTCGCGTAGTATGTATTTAAATCATGCCATTAACCCTCGTCAATGGGCGGTGTTATCAACGAGTGAGAAACAGGTAAAATTTATTTGTACGGTACCTGATAAGAAATCACGCTATGGCAAAATTGTGGATTGCTCGGAAAGTATTACCGTCTGTGAATACACGAACGTCCGCTATGGTATGAATAATCGGGGTAACTATTGGATAGTCAATTCCAATACAAGAAATGGGGCATTAAGGGAAGTAGTGCGATACGGCATTATTCCTGCGCAGTAAACCGCAATTATTGTGGTAAACAAATAAAGAGGGGAATTACCATGAAATCATTCGTACCATGGTTTTATCTGGTTGCTGCTACTGGAGGTCAAGCTGCCTTTGCGATTAATGGCTTGGATGCTTATCGTCAGGGGAATTATCCATTGGCTGCACAGACGCTTATTAATCAGGCGGGTAAAGACCCCATTGCAGATTATTATTTAGGCCGCATGCGCCTCTATGGCTATGGTCAATTAAAAAATAATGCTATGGCTCTGCGGTATTTCAATCAGGCTGCGGAGAAAGGCGTTTTGCCAGCCCAGCAATTTCTTGCCCGTTATAATCTCGTAGAGGCAAAAAATCTCGAGCAGGCTTTGTATTGGTTTAAAAAATCGGCGGCAGCAGGGGATATACAGGCACAAATGTACTGTGCAGCTGCTTATTTGTTTGGTCTTGGCACAAAAGAGAATCCCGATATAGCCAGACGTTACTATATTGATGCTGCCAAAAGTGGTAATGCGATTGCGCAATATACTTTGGGAGATCATTTCCTTGATAGTCGTCATGGCGAAAATAAAAAGCTTGGTGTGATTTGGTTAACCAAAGCGGCCGATCAAGGGAATCCTAAAGCCCAATTAGCCCTGGGTGAACTGTACCTTGCCGGTAAAGTAGTCGGTCTTGACAAGGCCAAGGCACAAGATTTAATAACAAGATCGGCAACACAAGGGTACGTGCCAGCTATGCTCATGCTCGGTGAAATGGCGGTAAAAGAAAAAAATTTCCAAGTTGCCAAAGATTGGTTTACTAAAGCAGCTATTGAAAATGATGTTCATGGAGAGCTGGCTCTGGCGCGTTTGTATTTAATACCAGAGTCTAGTTTTAATAATCCACAAACTGCTTTTATGTGGATGTTGCAAGCAGCGCAGAATGGTTCTAGCGAGGCGCAGGAAGCCTTGGCTTTAATGTATAAAGAGGGCACAGGAGTCGCTGCTGATGAGCGTTTGGCAGAGCAATGGCAGCTAAAAGCTAAAGAAACGGCTGCCAACGAAGCGAAAGTGACCGCGCTGAACGAAGCTGCCCGTTGGTTAAGTAATGATAAAACAAACTCTTTCACTGAGGATGAAACCTATCGTTTAGGGGGTATCTATAGTGCCTGGAAAAATCCCCTTGCATTAAAAGAGAATAATTATAATCAGGCTCCACAAATGGAAGGAGTCACTCGGGCTGAACTATATAAACCCCAATTTGTTATGGTTAAGCCCAATGATATTGCTATTAATGATTATTTTGACCTCCTTGCGCCAAGCATGGGCAGTAATCAGCAAACAGCGTTAATTTTCCCCCGTTATCCTCTTGATCAACAGATAGAGGCGTTACAGCAAAATGAATCGTTAGTTTTAAAGCATAAAGCACGTGTATCCATGATTAATGAGGGCTTGCCTTATCCTGATAAAGCTGGGCCGCAACGTTTTGATTATTTTGATGAAATCACGAAAGGATGGGAGCATCAAGCCAATTACCAAGCAGTTCTTAGCCAACTATATGGCCAGGCAATTCTTGGCGATTCTGATGCCCAATTTGAGTTAGGACAGCTTTATCAATATGGGGTTGCCGTTGCTAAAAATCCACAGCAGGCAATTGTTTACTATGAGTTAGCTGCTATACAACAAGATGTACGGGCTGAATACAATTTAGGTATTTTATATCTGGAAGGACAAACAACCCCCGTTGATTATCAAAAGGGAATAAATTGGATGACTGATGCAGCTTTTAAAGGAAATCCTTATGCTCAGTATGTGTTGGCTTCCATTTATGAAAAAGGGTTCACTGAGCCTAATGGTACCGTGGTTGTTCAGCCTGACATGCAGCAAGCAATGGCGATGTATTATCTTGCTTCAGCCAATGGCTATGGTTTGGCGGAATACCATTTGGCGGATTATCTGGTTAAGCAATCGAAGAATGGTTTAAGTGTTGCTGCGAAGAGAAATCGTACAAAACTAATTAAACGACTTTATGCAGGAGCAGTGGCAGATGGTGTCGCCGAAGCCCGGTTACCCCTGGCGTTTTATAATGCGATGGATGATAACCCAGAAAAGCAAGCGCAAGCGTTTGCTGTAGCCAAGGAAGAAGCGAATACAGGTGATAGTCGTGCTGCTTTGTTATTAGGAATGATGTTTGAAAGAGGTTTATCGGTAGCGGCCAATCAAGTGGAAGCCTTATATTGGTATCAGCAAACTGCGATGAATCCAGCCATTGCTTTCATTCTTGGTACTTATTACAGCCAAGGCATTGGGCTTACCAAGGATTTGCAAAAGGGGAGGGCGCTTTTACAACAAGCAGCTGATGCGAATTTTTCCTATGCCAACCTGAATTTAGCGGTATTGAAACAACAATCAGGAGAAACCTTCCTCGCTGATTTAGATAAGGCACGTGAGTTAGGCAACAGTAAAGCGGGTTTATTGCTTGCTGATTATTATCTGGCTCAAGCCAGTGATCCTGAAAAAATGCAACAGGCTCGTGATATTTACCAGCATTTTGCTGAAAAAGGCGATAAAGAGGGGCAACTGAAGTTAGGTTATCTTTACGATAAAGGTTTTGGTGGCCAAATCGATCGGGCAACAGCTGCAAAATGGTACAGTTTGGCTGCAGAACAAGGAGAGCCTGTAGCCCAATATCTGCTTGGTCAACTTTATCAATTGGGTCGTATAGGTACTCAACCCGATTATGCTGCTGCTAAAAAATGGTACGCAGCTGCGCAAACCAGTTACCCCAGAGCATCAGTAGCGCTTGGTTTTATCTATGATACGGTTGATGATAATTACTTGAAAGCATTAGAAAATTACCAATTGGCTGCGGAAAAGAATGATGCAGTGGGCCAATATAACCTCGGACTGGTGTATGAGGATGGTAAGGGCTTGCCAGTTGATTATGTCAAAGCAAAAGATTTTTATACCAAAGCAGCATCACTTGGCTATAGTAAAGCAATGACACAGCTTGCCGATCTCTATTTTTCGGGTGCCTTAGGTAGCAGAGATGAACAACAGGCCCTGCACTGGTATAAAAAATCAGCCGCTTTAGGGGATGGAGATGCACTGTATCAATTAGGATTATTATCTGAAACAGGGGTTGCTACGAAACTTGATTTTGCTGATGCGACTAGTTATTACCAGCAAGCAGCAGCGAAAGGGAATGAAAAGGCCAAGCTTGCACTCGCCAGGATGTATCAGTATGGTTTAGGCATACCTAAAGATAATGAACAAGCAGCACGTTTGTATGAGGAATTAGCTGCAAACAATAACGCCTATGCCCAATATCAACTAGCTCAAATGTATTTAGATGGTCTCTTGGGCGAACGCAAACCTGAATTGGGCAAGAAATTATTGGAACAAGCCAGTGCAAATGGTAGTCCACAAGCAAGTAAATTGTTGCGATGGATGGATGCCCAGCAGCAAGAGCGCTTTAGTTTCATTGAACCTATCTCCATCAACAAGGTGCCGTCTTTAGCTGATAAATCAGCTGATTTAATGTATTTCGATGCCTTAAGTGAATGGAACAGTGGTGATGAGGCTTATTCACGGATGATCCTGGATCGCTTAAGGAATCAATTCCCGCAATATGTGCCAGCCAAACGTGCTTATGAACAATTGAATCAGCAGGATATTGCGTTCTCGGGCTGACTCAAATCAAAATGTAATTGAAGGAGTCGCGCTATCATTCAAGATAGCGCGATATTAAGATTCCAGTGGTAAGCATTAAACGCAAGTTCTGATCCTCGCAGATAATTATTGCTCCTTTACGTGGGCTCTTTCCCAATCAATTTTCCGTAAGAATGATGTTTGGCAGGGAGCCTTATTTTATCTAAAAAGAGCGTTGAGAAAGGTTAGCACTGTTGTGAGAAAGAGGAACCGAACCGGGAAACCCGGTTCGGTGTTTACGTTACAGACTTAGAGCGACGGAAACACTGGGTTTAAGCTGCCATGGCTTTAACACGTGCGCTCAGGCGGCTTTTAATACGGTTAGCTTTATTTTTGTGGATCAAGCCTTTACCAGCTGCTTTATCAATAATGGGTTGTGCTTTAGCATAGGCAGCACTGGCAGCTTCTTTATCACCAGCTTCAACAGCCTTAAGAACATTTTTAACGAAGGTGCGGAACATGGAACGTGCACTAGCATTATGTTGGCGCAGTTTGACGTTTTGGCGCGCACGTTTGATCGCTGATTTAATATTTGCCACTTAAGAATCTCCACTCATTTTCAGATGTCACAAAAGATGCTGATCATGCACAATGCGCCAGAATTTGTCAATATACCCAAAGAAATAGAGCGTTGTGCGTATAAAGATTAGCACCGAACAAATTGTCGCCCGTGAACGTGCCTATGCCGGTGTCCGATTTAATTACTGAGTACTATTCAGCTGGCAAGATTTTCCAACAGCAAAATACAAAGGAATCCAATAAAAAAGCAGGCTGTAATGACGGGTGTTTCAGTAAATTCTTGTTCATGGGCTTCGGTTAACAATTCTTCTGTGACCAGATAAAGCAAGGCTGCTACACCAAAAGCCAGGAAACCATCGGTAATAACAATGGGTAATTGCGATAGTAAAGTGGCACCAACAATACTGCCAATGGGGATCAATAAAGCAAGGCAAAAACTTAGCAGTAAACGAGTTTTAATTCCCACCGAGCGGCTGCCTAAGGTTGCTGTGGTTGATAACCCTAAAAACAGAATTTCCATTGCCAAGGCGATGGCAATCAGAATGCCTCCTCTGGCTCCTGCCAAAAAGGAAACACCAATTAAGATACCGTCAATGAATAAATCAACACCCACTGCACTTACTAGACCCAGTGAAATTCCTTTTCTTTGCTCTTCATTCTCCATGAGCCTATTTGAAAATTTTTTAAGCAACAGCATCGAAATGACGCCTAAAGAAAAACCGATAATGAGCGCTATAGGTTCATTTTCAGCGCCAAGTTTGGGTAACAACTCTTTCGCAACCGCGGCAAATACGACACCTGCTGCAAAATGTTGCGTGGCAGCGGTTAATTTATCATTGGGCTGATAGACACTGGCAATTGCACCACCGAGGATCATACCAAACGCTGGTGCCAGGGAGTATAACGCGATAGTAGGGAGTGAAGTGACTATCATGAAAATCCTTTTATTTCTGCAATTCAGTTACTGTAACAGAAAGTTAACAGCCAAATTTAAAAAGATAAAAAATCTTTGCTAAAAATCAATAAAAACCGGTTTCTCGGTATATCATAGAGCACGCCTTAAAAATTAATTAAACTATGTCTGCGATTGAAACCATGGTACCAAAACGACAAAGCCTGCTGCGCTCTACCTCCCTTGTGTCGATAATGACGCTAATGTCTAGGCTTGTGGGATTTGCACGCGATATGATACTGGCGCAACTGTTTGGTGCGCAGGCAGGGATGGATGCTTTCTATGTTGCTTTTAGAATCCCCAATTTTATGCGCCGTTTATTTGCAGAGGGTGCTTTTTCACAGGCTTTTGTGCCGGTACTCGCCGAATATCAACAAACACGGACGGTTGATGAAGTACGGACTTTTATTGCTCGTATTGCGGGGCAATTAGGAGTGATTCTTTCAATAGTCACAGTAATCGGGGTTTTGGCAGCCCCTGTGATTATTTTTATTTTTGCACCAGGTTTTGGCGAGAACAGTGTACGTTCATTGCTTGCGACAGAAATGTTGCGCTTAACTTTTCCTTTTCTAATGCTGGTTTCCCTAACTGCCATGGCTGGCGCTATCTTAAATACCTATGGTTATTTTGGCGTTCCAGCATTTACACCCGTGTTACTCAATATCTGTATGATTCTGGCGGCGCTTTATTTATGCCCATTGCTTAGCCAGCCCGTCGTTGGCTTGGCTTGGGGGGTATTGATCGCGGGAATCGCTCAATTATTGTTTCAAATCCCTTTCCTTTACCAACGAAAATTGCTGGTTAAACCCAAATTGGTGTGGAGCGATCCGGGTGTAAAACGCGTTTTAAAATTGATGATCCCTGCTTTGTTTGGTGTGTCGATTGCGCAGATTAATTTAATGGTTGATTCTATTTTTGCATCCTTCTTGAAAGTGGGTAGTGTGACCTGGTTGTACTACACGGATCGGCTGACCGATTTTCCTTTAGGTGTGTTTGGAGTAGCGATTGCTACGGTTATTCTACCTCATTTATCCCGACGCCATGCGGAACAAAGCAACGAGAAATTTTCTCGCGCACTGGATTGGGGATTGCGCTTGTTACTGTTGATAGGGATTCCCTCCGCTTTAGGGTTGTCTTTATTTGCCATGCCTTTAATTGCTGGTTGTTTTGCCTATGGTGCATTCTCGGCTGATGATGTCATTCAAACCCAAAAAAGTCTTATTGCCCTGGGTTCTGGTGTACCAGCTTTCATGATGGTTAAGGTACTTGCTTCAGGTTTTTATGCTCGCCAGGACATCAAAACACCGGTCAAAGTAGGTGCTTTGGTCATGTTAATCAATAGCTTACTGTGTCTGGTGTTTATTTGGCCTCTTGCTCACGCAGGCCTTACTTTGGCTTCGGCGTTGGCAGGTTATATTAATTGTGCGATCTTGTTGTTCCTATTAAAGCGACGAGGGATTTATCAACCAATGACAGGTTGGCTTAAGTATATTCTGCAGTTAGGCGTTGCCAATACCGCAGTGGCAGTCTATTTGCTGTTAATGACGGGTAGTATGAGTTTTTGGTTAGCCCAATCGCCTGTATTAAGATTAACCTGGTTACTGGCCCATGTGACGGTTGCAGTATTGATTTATTTTGTAAGTTTATATGTGACTGGCATTCGTCCAGCGCAATTTCGTGGTCATATGAAGGAGTAATGATGCGCGCAGATCTGTTTTATGATACTCATTCTGAAAAGGCCGTGCCTTTGTTTTTAGTGACTAAAGCCGAATGGGAAAAGGGTTTGGAAACTTTAAATGCCGCAGAGCGTAATGCGTTTTTTGGGCAGCAATTCAAAGGTAAAGCGGGTGATCTTTGTCTGCTCAATACGCAGGATGGTCTTCTTCACAAGGTCTATCTCGGCACGGGTGATGACGATAATCAAAGTCAAGCACTTGCTCAAGCTGCTAAATCCTTGCCGCCCGGCCATTATATTCCACAACAGGATTTAAAACAGGAAGCCTGTATCGCGTGGGCACTAGCACAATATCGTTTTGCCGATTATAAAAAACAAGACACGCTTCCTACTGTTCTCATCGTCAATAAAGCGCAATTGACGGCAATCTTGGCAGACTGTAATGCCATCTTCCTGGTGCGTGATTTAATCAACAAGCCGAGCAATGATATGGGGCCAGAGGAATTAGCCAAGGTATTGGCTGATTTGGCAAAGGAAAATCACGCGCATTTTGAGCAATGGGTCGGTGATGAGTTGCTAGTTGCTAATTTTCCTGCGATTCATACCGTTGGTCGAGCATCGGCAAAAGCACCCCGTTTATTATCTTTGACCTGGGGTGATGAGAAACATCCACGTGTAACCCTGGTGGGGAAAGGGGTTTGCTTTGATAGCGGCGGCCTGGATATCAAACCATCAAGTGGTATGCGTTTGATGAAAAAAGACATGGGTGGTGCTGCACATGTGATTGGCTTGGCGCAATGGATCATGACCCAGCAATTGGCAATCCGTTTACAAGTTCTTATTCCGGCTGTTGAAAATTCAGTAGGCCCTGATGCCTTTCGCCCAGGCGATGTTTTAACCATGCGTAATGGTTTAACGGTGGAAATCGATAATACGGATGCAGAAGGGCGACTAATCTTGGCGGATGCAATCACCAAAGCGTGTGAAGAAAAACCTGAAGTGCTTTTTGATTTTGCTACCTTAACAGGGGCTGCCCGTGTTGCTGTGGGGACTGAGATCGCTGCCATGTTTTGCAATAACGATGATGTTGCACACGCATTGATTGAATCATCAAGGGCTGTTGATGATCCGATGTGGCGTTTACCACTCTTTGCCGGTTATGACTCGATGCTTGACTCATCAATTGCCGATTTGGTGAATTCAAGTTCTTCCGGTTATGCCGGCGCCATCACCGCAGCGCTATTCATACAACGCTTTGTTACCTCCTCTATTCCCTGGATCCATTTTGATATTATGGCCTGGAATGTCAGCAGCAAGCCAGGAAAACCAGAAGGTGGCGAAGCGATGGCGTTGCGTGCGGTGGCGCATTATTTGTTAAAAACGTATGGGAAATAAAGGGCCTCATTATAATGTTAAAGGTGGTGTTATAGCCTTTGGCTTTCACCCGGACGGACTGGCCTTGGACTCCACCTCTTATATAACCGTCTGGGTGACACCTAAACGCAATTTAGCGAAAATTTGATGAAGACATGGGTAAGTGACCCTCGGCATTTTACCGGCTACAATTCAATGTTATGAGTATGCAGTTCACATTGTTTTGCACGGTATTCGCGGTAATGGGCGCGACTTAATTCCTTGGCTGACTCGTCGTTGACAACGATTTCCATAACACGTCGAAAGCGTGCATAAAAGCTGGGAATTGGAGCAGCCAAATTTAGCAAAATATCATTGAACCCGCGTGGCTCTCCCTGATAGCCAAGCTGTATGGGGGGCGGCGGCTCTGGTCCCTCTCCTTGCAAATTATGAGGGATGAAACTATTGTCTTTGAAAGTCCACAGTAACTCATCCAGTTGTTCCGCGTCCTGTTTTGTATCGCAGTAGACGAAAACCTGATGGCCGCGTAGATAGGCTTTTTCCAGCAAACGGCAAGCCAGTAACCAACGAGAAGACAGCTCATTGCTATTTAATAAGTAGAAATCAACGCGTACTGATGACATGGCGTAATAACTCAATTAATAAAGGGACAGGGCGGCCAGTCGCATTGCGTTTTTTACCTGAGATCCAGGCCGTGCCTGCTATATCCATGTGAGCCCAACGGTATTTTTTGGCAAAGCGTGAGAGAAAGCAGGCAGCGGTAATTGCACCAGCACTGCGATCAAAAGAAGCATTGATCATATCAGCCAGGGGACTATCAAGGGCCTCCTGATACGCCTCATCCAGTGGCATGCGCCAGGCCTTATCGTCACTTTCATTGGCGGCAGCAAGAATCCTATTAGCCAGCTCCTCGTCTTCCGTCATAAACCCTGTATTGACATGGCCAAGTGCTATAATCATCGCCCCGGTAAGTGTCGCAAGATCGATAACCCAATCGGGTTGAAACCGTTCTGCATAAGTTAGGGCATCAGCTAACACTAACCGCCCTTCGGCATCAGTATTTAGTATTTCAATCGTCTGACCGGACATGCTGGTAACAATATCGCCCGGTTTTATGGCCGTGCCACTGGGCATATTTTCTGCACTGGCAACAAGGCCAATCAGGTTAATCGGTAATTTTAATGTTGCACAGGCTTTGACGGTTCCAAAGACGGCTGCAGCACCAGACATATCATATTTCATTTCATCCATGGCATTACCTGGCTTTAGTGTTAAGCCGCCAGAGTCAAAGGTGATCCCTTTGCCAACCAGGACAACCGGTTGGGTATCACCACCGCCACAATATTGCATCTCAATTAAACGGGGGGGTTCTGCACTGCCTTTGGCAACCGCAAGCAATGCGCCCATGTTCATGGCTTGCATATCCTCAGGGCACATTATTTTTGCGGATAGATTTTCGTGCTGTTGTGCCAGCTCCATAGCCTGTTCTCCCAGGTAGGTGGGAGTGCAATGGTTGGCCGGTAAGTCGGCTAGGGTGCGAGCGAGCTGTACGCCGGCGGCGATTGCTTTGCTGGTTTCGATAACAGTGCCGGATGCCCCTGGCAGATAAAAATCAATTGCTTCGAGTCGATTGGGTTTTTTATTTTTGGTTTTAAAATCAGAAAGTTGGTATAACTGTGCATCTAACTGCAGCAGCATTTGTTGGACTTGCCAATCGGCATGATGCTCATTGACCTGGGGTAAACAGATCGTGGCTGTAACGATACGTTGTTTAATCAGCGCGGCACCGACGTCACCAAGGCGTTTGCGCAAATTTTTTGCAGAAAATTTGGCTTTTTTGCCACAATGAAGAAGCATTAGACTGTGACCATCAATATCAGCCTGCCATATAGAATCGCCTTCTTCATTTAATTTTTTAAATAAACGGGAAATAAGATGATTGCATTGCTTATCCAGTGTTTTGCCAAAATCACACAAGCCGCAGTCGTCAAAGAAGCCAAGAACAAGGCATTCATTGGTTTTAAGTGATGGTGTTGCAATTAACCCATACTTCATTTCTACTTCCTATCATGCGCAAAAACTGCTAGTTTACCTAGGGTCGGTTCGTAATTCTACTGCCATTTCTGGGAAGACGTTAAGCAATCCATCTTCTTATGTTATGCTGTGCTGTTAAAGAATCTACGTATAAGTATCGTGAGCGATTCAGGAGAAACTAATTTTGTCCAAAATCTATCTAATACGTCCTGATCAATAGGGACAGGCCGTGCTGATTTTTCGTTATTTAGCCAAAGAAGTTTTTGTTACTTTAGCATCGTTAACAACAATCTTGTTGTTGATTTTCATGTCTAATCAATTTGTACGTTATCTTAATCGTGCTGCCAGTGGACAAATTCCTGGCATGATCATTATGAAATTAATGATGCTGGAATTGCCAAACCTTATGGGATTATTGCTCCCGCTTGGATTTTATGTGGCTTTGTTGATTGCTTATGGCCGTCTCTATGCTGAAAGTGAAATGACGGTGTTGCAAGCCTGTGGTTATGGACCTTCTCAATTACTGCGCCATAGTTTTGTGATGGCCGCGGTGGTGAGTGTATTAGTAGGGATTATCATGATATGGGCAAGTCCGGTGATTGCCACTGAGCGAGCAAAATTATTACGTACAACCGGTATTCAAACTGCCATTCAAATGATTGTGCCAGGTCGATTTAGGGCTTTATCGGAAGGCAAGCAAGTCTTTTATGTTGAATCAATGAATCGAGAGCATTCAAAAGCACAGCAAGTCTTTCTGGCGCGCCAGGTTGTTAAAGATAATCATTTGCAATGGGATATTCTGTTGGCAGAGCGAGCTTTCGCTGAAACTGATCCGAATACCCTGGAAAACTATATTGTCTTGCAAGAGGGCAGTGAATATGAAGGGATGCCTGGAAAGGCCGATTTTCAGGTTTCAGAATTTGATCAATACAAAGCACGGTTGCCCCATCCGGTAATTGAAATAGAAAAAGACATTCGTACGACGGATACGGCCAGTTTGTTGCCCTTCAATAACCCAGATAAACGGAAAGCTGCAGAATTGCAATGGCGGTTATCGGTACCGATTATGGTGTTGACTTTAACCTTAGTGGCCGTTCCCTTAAGTCGGGTTAATCCACGTGCAGGTAAATATGCAAAATTGTTACCTGCGATAGTTCTTTATATTGTGTATGCCAATTTTATATTTGTTTCCCGCGACTGGATCATAGCTGGCAAAGTGCCGCTGTGGTTTGGCATGTGGTGGTTACACCTTGCTGTTGCAGGAATAGGGTTACTGTTGATTTGGCGTAATCAGGTGAAATTGTCATGAAATTGCTCGACCGTTACATCGCAAAAACGGTTTTGGCAGCCATTGCTTTGGTGACCTTGATGCTTGCAGGGTTACAAGTGTTTATTCTCTTTGTGAACCAGTTAGATGATTTGGGTAAGGGGGATTATGGTATCGTCCAAACAGCCCTTTATGTTTTTTTACAGATGCCTTACCAGGTTTACTTGTTTTTTCCGATGGCTAGTTTGTTGGGCTGTTTGATTGGTTTAGGTATTATGGCTAATCATCGCGAATTAGTTGTAATGCGCGCAGCCGGAATGTCTATTGGTCAAGTCACACTGGCTGTACTTAAGGCTGCTTTATTCCTTATTCTTTTTGTCACTTTGGTAGGGGAAACCATCGTGCCAAGGCTGGCTTCTTATGCCAATGATCAAAAAATACAGGCTATGAGCGGTGGTCAGACTTTACGTACAGCGCATGGCGTTTGGCTGCGCCATCTAAATGATTTTATTTCCATCGGAACTATCTTACCTAACAATACCTTGGAATTAGTGTTTCAATATCATTTCGATGAATCTCATAAAATGCGTTTTGCCCGTCACATCGACAGAATTAAGTATGTGAATGGTCAATGGGAAGCCCATGATATAGCGGAAACCATCATTAATGACGAGGGTACACAGACTCGCAAAATTAAAGTAATGCCCTGGGATGTCCCGGTGAAACCGGATATTTTAAGTGTCAGTAGTCGTGAACCGGATGAAATGACTTTGCGTGAATTACGTCAATATTTGCGCGCCCAGAAACACAGCCATCAAAATGTAGGTAATTACCAATTGGCTTATTGGCAACGGCTTATACAACCATTGACAACGGTCGTGATGATGATCCTGGCTATCCCATTCATTTTCGGCCCGCTGCGCTCGTCAACCATGGGGTCAAAATTATTGGCTGGGGCTACGGTGGGTTTTGGATTCCATATTGTCAATCGTTTCTTCGGACCGGTAAGTCAGGTATTTCAATGGCCGCCGGAAATCGCTGCCCTAGGACCGACTTTTATATTTGCTTTGTTAGGACTTTATCTGATGGGTAGGGTTAGATAGTGGTTATTATTCGCCATGTGCTTGAAGGGGTACTTAACCCTTTTTTCCTGTGCTGGGTATTATTGTGCGTTTTTTTGATCCTGCTATGGCTGCACGGAGACAGTATGTTGGTGCGTTGCGGCTTCCTAGTGGTCGCGCTGTTACTTTTATTATGCAGTACGGGCTGGATACCTCAAGCGGTTACCCGTCAATTGGAAGATCAGTATCCTGTTATTACCCAGGTTGATCCTGCCATTCATTGGGTGGTGGTCTTTAGCGGGGGGCAATCAGAAATGCCAGGACAAGCAGTAAACAGCTTGTTATATTCAGCCAGCATCAAGCGATTGTTAGAAGGAGTAAGGCTCTATAAACAATTACCGCAAGCAAAATTATTACTCTCAGGTGGGGGGTATGGTTTTGAGCTGCCTGAGGCAATGCGTATGGCAGAGTTAGCGTCTTGGTGCACAATTCCCGCTGGTCATATTGTTTTAGAAAAAGCCTCCATAAATACTGCTGATCAAGTTAAGGCAATTAAAAAAATCGTCCATGAAGAACCATTTTATTTAGTCACTTCTGCTATTCATATGCCACGCGCAATGGCGCTTTGCCAGGCGAGAGGCATGCATCCTATCGCAGCGCCGACTGATTTTACTTTTTATTGGAATGATGAGCGTTGGGGGAAAACCTATTTGCCTAACCCGCATAATCTTTTTTATTTAAGTATTGCCATGCACGAACTGTTAGGGCGCTTATGGGCAAAACTACATGGTGATTACAAATAAAATGATTGGAAAGACAACAGAATACAACTTTTCCAAACGGATGTTGTAATCCCCATGATCGTTCTTTCAATCGATACAATTCATAACGTCATTGATAATGATTAACGGCTCACTGCAACTAAAAGTTATTTCAACGAGCGCGATTTCATGGCGGATTAGAGGAAAAATCGCAATGCATGGGTATAAACTTTAAGCAAAAATCGGTAAAATAAGCCACTTTAATCCATTTTGTAGTTAATATGCCAAAACGTACTGATATTCAATCCGTCCTCATTCTTGGTGCTGGTCCGATAGTCATTGGCCAAGCTTGTGAATTTGATTATTCAGGGACACAAGCCGTCAGGGCGTTGAGAGAAGAGGGATATAGAGTCATTTTGGTGAATTCTAATCCAGCAACGATCATGACCGACCCTGAACTTGCTGATGCAACCTATATTGAACCCGTGCAATGGCAGGAAGTAGCGCGAATTATTGACAAGGAACGTCCAGATGCTTTATTGCCAACCATGGGCGGGCAAACGGCTCTTAATTGTGCTTTGGATTTGGTAAGAGAAGGTGTATTAGAGAAGTATTCCGTTGAAATGATTGGGGCTACTCGTGATGCAATTGACAGAGCCGAAGACAGGGATAAGTTTCGCCAATTGATGAAGAAAATTGGTTTGGAGATGCCGCGCTCAGCAATTGCACACAGTTTGGAAGAGGCCTTTCAGGTACAGGCGCAACTGGGTTTTCCGACCATCATCAGGCCTTCTTTCACCATGGGCGGAAGTGGTGGGGGTATCGCCTATAATCGTGAAGAATTTGAAGAAATTTGTTCTCGCGGCCTCGAATTATCCCCTACCCATGAGTTATTACTTGATGAGTCCGTACTCGGTTGGAAAGAGTACGAGATGGAGGTGGTGCGCGATAAGAAGGACAATTGTATTATTGTTTGTACGATTGAAAATTTAGATCCCATGGGGGTCCATACCGGTGATTCAATTACTGTTGCACCGGCACAGACCTTGACTGACAAAGAATTCCAGCGCATGCGTGATGCAGCTATTAAAGTATTGCGTGCTGTGGGTGTCGATACTGGTGGTTCTAATGTGCAGTTTGCGGTTAATCCTGAAGATGGGCGTATGCTAGTGGTAGAAATGAATCCACGGGTGTCACGCAGTTCTGCCCTGGCCTCCAAAGCAACAGGTTTTCCTATTGCTAAAATAGCAGCCAAGCTTGCCGTTGGCTACACGTTGGATGAGTTGGCCAATGAAATTACGGGGGGCAAAACACCGGCGTCCTTTGAGCCCAGTATTGACTATGTGGTTACTAAAATTCCGCGATTTAATTTTGATAAATTTCCTCAAACCCCTGCGACCTTAACTACCCAAATGAAGTCAGTAGGCGAGGTAATGGCAATTGGTTCTAATTTCCAGGAATCGTTACAGAAAGCAATTCGTGGTTTAGAAATAGGTCGCTGTGGTTTGGAACCTTTATTTACGAAAGGTGATATGGCACGTTTACGAGGCCATTTACGTGAGCCTACGCCTGATCGATTATGGTATATCGCGGATGCCTTTCGCCAGGATTTATCGTTAGAAGAAATATACCAGGAAAGCAAAGTCGATCCCTGGTTTTTAGCACAGATTCAAGAGTTGGTGCTACTGGAACGACTTCTTCATGAAAAATCAATTCAAGACCTGGATAAAACCACGCTGCGCCATCTCAAACGGCATGGCTTTTCTGATGCTTACCTTGCTCGCCTTTTATATTGCAGTGAAGAACAGGTTAGATCTCATCGATTAAAGCTGGGAGTAGTGCCGGTTTATAAACGCATTGATTCATGTGCGGGGGAGTTTCCCAGTGATACCGCTTATTTGTATTCCTGTTATGAAACGGTTTGTGAGGCAAGGCCTGAGACTGGCAAAAAGAAAATCATGATTCTTGGTGGAGGACCTAATCGCATAGGCCAGGGAATAGAATTTGATTATTGTTGCGTACATGCGGCTATGGCTTTAAGAGAAGCTGGCTATCAAACCATCATGGTGAATTGCAACCCTGAAACAGTATCGACTGATTTTGATACGTCTGATCGCCTTTATTTCGAGCCTGTTACTCTGGAAGATGTTTTGTCAATTGTTGCTGTTGAGAAACCAGCAGGGGTTATTGTGCACTATGGTGGACAAACACCGTTGAAATTAGCACGTGAACTGGAGGCAAACGGAGTGCCTATTATCGGTACGTCTCCAGATGCAATTGATCAAGCAGAAGATCGAGAACGCTTTCAGAAATTAGTGACTGAGTTGAATCTGCATCAGCCAGCCAACGGTACGGTACGTAGTGAAGAGGAGGCGATAGAGCTTGCCAAACGTATTGGTTACCCATTGGTGGTGAGGCCTTCCTATGTATTGGGTGGTCGAGCTATGGAAGTAGTCTATCAGGAAGACGATTTGCGTTATTATTTGGAGCATGCAGTGGCTGTTTCAAATGATTCGCCAGTATTGCTGGATAAATTCTTAAACGATGCTATAGAAGTCGATATTGATGCAGTCTGCGATGGTGAAGAAGTAATGATAGGTGCCATCATGGAACACATAGAACAAGCCGGGGTGCATTCGGGTGACTCTGCCTGTACGTTACCTCCTTTTAGTTTAAGTGTAGTGGTGCAGCAGGATTTAATTGAGCAAATTCGCCAAATGGCGCTGAAGTTAGGGGTCGTTGGCTTAATCAATGCGCAATTTGCTATTCAGGCTGATGATATTTATGTGCTGGAAGTGAACCCGCGAGCATCACGAACGGTGCCTTTTGTTTCGAAGGCGACCGGATTATCTCTGGCAAAAATTGCAGCTCGTTGTAAAGTGGGTCAGAGTTTGAAGCAGCAAGGTTTAAGCCAGCACTATCCAATGCCCGCTTTTTACTCAATCAAACTGCCGGTGTTTCCTTTTATTAAATTCTCTGGTGTCGATTCAATTTTAGGGCCAGAAATGAAATCGACGGGCGAAGTGATGGGTATTGCCAGACGCTTTGGTCAAGCTTATGCTAAAGCACAGTTGGGAGCCGGTTGTAATATTGTTAAACGGCGGCGTGCTTTTGTTTCTGTGCGTGATGCGGATAAAGCACGAGTTGGCGAAATAGTTAAGCGGCTTATCCAATTGGGCTTTGAAATAATCGCAACCCGTGGTACAGCCTTGGTTTTACAAGCGGCCGGGATTGATTGCCGACGAGTTTTTAAAGTGGCAGAAGGCAGACCGCATGTTGTCGATTTTATAAAAAATAATGAAATTGATTTTATTGTAAATACCACAGAAGGTAAGCAAGCAACAGCAGATTCCTTTGCCATTAGACGCAATGCGTTGCAGCATAAGGTCAGCTATACTACAACGTTGTCAGGTGCCGAAGCAGCATGTTTGGCAATGAAATACGAGGACCGGGAAACGGTCACCCGATTACAAGATTTACATTAAAGGTGGTGGTCTATGTCAAAACATCCTATGACAGTGCAAGGAGCAGAAGCGCTTAAAAATGAATTACAGCGTCTTAAATCAATTGAGAGACCGCGTATTATTGAAGCGATAGCAACTGCCCGCGAACATGGTGATTTGAAAGAAAATGCTGAATACCATGCTGCGCGTGAACAGCAAAGTTTTAACGAGGGACGGATTCAGGAGTTGGAGGCCAAACTTTCGAATGCTCAAATCGTTGATCTCAGTAAAGTAACGAATAATGGCAAGGTGGTATTTGGCGCAGTGGTTACCGTATGTCATTTACAAACTGATGCAGAACTCGCTTATCAAATTGTTGGGGAAGATGAAGCGGATATTAAAGTAAATAAAATTTCTTACAGTTCGCCAATTGGGCGTGCCTTAATTGGTAAACAAGTGGATGATACGGTAGCAGTAGAAACACCTGGTGGCTTGGTTGAATACGAAATCATCGCTGTAGATTACCATTAGAATAAGCGGTAGCCCGGGTGAAGGTTATAGCCAAAGCCCGGGATTCAAAACCAGATACCAAGCGCTTTAAAATCCCGGGCTACAACTGCGGTTTACGCAGAATCTTACGGTAAGTGATAAAATGGGTTAGGTAGCTTAAATCCTTTTTGCATAAAGCCGCCTTTCAGATCACTGTCTTGATCGCCAATCGATGCAATTACTGTATATCCTTGATTGACAATTGATTTTCGCGCCTGGGTTTTGAAAGGGGTAATCGAAGGTTGACGATAGGTATCAGGTCGTAAATAAAGACCCGCCCAATGGTTAAAACCTGCACGTAATAAATTGGCCCTGGTCGCTTTTAATTCAGAAAGAGGGCGTCCAGTGACAAAAAAGACTTTCACACCATGTTTCAGGGCATCCTGGTAAAGAGCTAACATGGGTGCTATTGCTGGTGCATCGGCAGCTAAAATTTCTTTATGTAATTGGGCACGATTGGCAACAAAATCCCGTTTAACCATTTTATCGTAGTTACTTAAACTCGTCTCATCGATATCAAGTACGACAGCCAATTTTTTGGGATTTCTACTCTGGCTGTTTGCTAGAGCTTCTTTGACAATATAACCGCGTGCTTGAGCGATAACTTGCGCCAATTCTTTTTCATAAAGACCAGAATCATGATAAACCTGAATCTCTTTTTTAACTAAGCTAAGATTTGCTGGTTCAGCAAAAGCAGGAGAGAAAAACAAAGCAGTACAACTTATTACTGCCAGAGTTTTCATGATAACTTTAAAAGATCCTTTCATCGGTCATTCCACTGAGAGTAAGTGCCGGCATTATAACGCCTAAAGGATGGATGTCAATTGTTCAGCTTGACTATTTGTATTTCACTTGGTCGGTGTGATAAAATAAAGAACAACTCTATCTAATTGATCTTGAAGAAATTACTAACTCGCGGAGTCAATTCTATTTTGATTGCCTCTGACTTCTAAAATGGAGTATCATTCGTCTTTTGCTTTAAATAGAACTGAATTAGTACTATATTAAAGAATATAATTCCTGTAAAATTAAGACTTATTTGGTACTAGATTATTTGGTGTGGGGGTGGTATGCTGCGCATCAGCAAATTGGCCGATTATGGAACAGTTGTGATGGTGTATCTCGCGAAGCGGGCACAAACGCTTTGTAATGCACGTGATATCGCGTTACACACTCATTTGACTGTACCAACAGTCAGCAAATTATTAAAACGCCTAACTGCGGCAGGATTACTGACTTCAGTACGTGGTGTGAGTGGAGGATACCGTTTGCAGCGGGCTGCAAGTGAGATATCAGTCGCCGCGATTATTTATGCTTTGGAAGAGCAGCGCGGGTTGACTGAGTGCAGTTTGCAACCGAATGAATGTTCCTTGCAGGGAGTCTGTCACATTCAAGGCAATTGGCGGTTAATAAGCCAAGCTATCGAAACAGCACTGGATAGTGTGAGTTTGGAGGCATTGGCAAAACCATCTCTCCAGGCGGTTGATATTAACCGCATCAGGCAGTTGGCAAGTGGAGTGAGTAATGGCGAAAAGCAGTGAACAAATTAATTCCCTCCTTGAGCGGGAATATCAACATGGTTTCGTTACAGACATTGAGGTTGAAACCTTCGAGCCAGGTTTGGACGAAGAGGTGATTCGTCGTCTGTCGGCAATTAAAGGTGAGCCAGAGTTCTTATTGCAATGGCGTTTGGCTGCATTCAGGCATTGGCAAACTATGCCGCATCCTGAATGGTCCAGTGTGCATTACTCGCCAATCGATTATCAGGCTATTTCTTATTATTCGGCCCCCAAAAGTAAAAAAGATGCGCCTAAAAGTCTTGATGAAGTTGATCCAGAGTTATTGCGGACTTATGAGAAATTAGGTATTCCTTTAAAAGAACAGGAAATGCTTGCCGGTGTAGCCGTTGATGCAGTTTTTGATAGTGTCTCTGTGGCGACAACCTTTAAGGCGAAGTTGGCTGAGGTTGGTGTTATTTTCTGTCCTTTTTCAGAGGCTGTGCATAAATACCCTGATTTGCTACGCCAGTACCTGGGCTCTGTTGTGCCTTATCGTGATAATTTTTATGCAGCACTTAATTCAGCTGTATTTAGTGATGGCTCCTTTATTTATATTCCCAAGGGCGTACGTTGTCCTATGGAATTATCTACTTATTTTCGTATTAATGCCGCTTCAACGGGTCAGTTTGAACGTACTCTAATTATTGCGGATAGTGATAGCTATGTATCTTACCTGGAAGGTTGTACCGCACCGATGCGTGATGAGAATCAATTGCATGCGGCAGTGGTTGAATTAGTAGCACTGGAAGGCGCGCAGATTAAATATTCAACCGTACAAAATTGGTACCCGGGTGATAAAGAAGGGAAAGGTGGTATTTATAATTTTGTTACCAAGCGCGGTGCTTGTCGCGGTCAACGCTCGAAAATTTCGTGGACACAAATTGAAACCGGTTCGGCAATTACCTGGAAATACCCTAGTGTTATTTTGCAAGGTGATGATTCAGTCGGTGAGTTTTATTCTGTAGCACTTACTAATAATTTTCAGCAGGCTGATACTGGAACGAAGATGATCCATTTGGGTAAAAACACACGTTCTACCATTATCTCCAAAGGAATCAGCGCTGGTCGATCACACAATGCTTATCGTGGCCTGGTGCGGATTGCTCCTACGGCTACCAATGCGCGTAATTATACGCAATGTGATTCGATGTTAATGGGCTCTGAATGTTCAGCCCATACTTTTCCTTATATTGAGGTTAAAAACCCTACGGCACAATTAGAGCATGAAGCAACCACGTCTAAAATCAGTGAAGAACAGTTGTTTTATTGTCAACAGCGCGGCATCGATACAGAAGACGCCGTCTCCATGATCGTCAATGGGTTCTGCAAACAAGTCTTGAAAGAGTTACCTATGGAGTTTGCTGTAGAGGCTACTAAGTTATTAGGCATTAGTTTGGAAGGGGCAGTCGGTTAATATGTTAGCAATCAATCAATTAAATGTCGCAATTAATGCGCAACCTATTCTAAAAGGCATTGATCTCACCGTAAAACCAGGTGAAGTTCATGCCATTATGGGACCCAATGGTTCTGGTAAAAGTACTTTATCAAAAGTTTTGGCCGGACACCCAGCCTATGAGATAACCGATGGTTCCATCACTTATTTAGGAAAGGATTTATTGCCCTTGGCACCTGAAGAACGTGCTCAAGCGGGAATTTTTATGTCTTTCCAATACCCGGTTGAAATTCCTGGTGTAACCAATATTAATTTCCTTAAAGCCGCGGTGAATGCGGTACGTAAAGGGCAGGGTAAAAACACGCTGGATGCCATTGAGTTTTTAAGTTTTATTCGCGAAAAATGTCAGTTACTAGATATGGATGAGAGTTTTTTATACCGAAGCATCAATGAAGGCTTTTCTGGTGGTGAGAAAAAGCGCAATGAAATTTTACAGATGCTGGCTCTTGAACCGAAACTTGCCATTCTTGATGAAACAGATTCAGGCCTGGATATTGATGCATTGCGGATTATTTCGCAGGGAGTCAATGCCATGCGTTCGCCGGAACGTGCCATCATTCTGGTAACCCACTATCAGCGATTGTTAGATTATATTGAACCTGATTTTATTCATGTGTTAGCCAATGGTCGTATCATTAAGTCTGGTGACAAGTCATTAGCATTAGAGTTGGAGAAAAAAGGATACAGTTGGCTTGAGGAGACTGAGCAGGCATGAGTGAACTCCTTGATTTTTATAAGCAGCAAGCCAAGGCAGGGATATCAACCATACCCTGGCTAGCCGAATTACAGGCAAAAGGCTTGCGTGAATTGACTCGCTACGGTTTTCCAACACGACAGGATGAGGATTGGAAATACACGCTGGTAGACTCATTTTTGCAGCAACGCTTTGCAAAACAGCCGGGTATTTTGACGTCTGAATCGACGCCTCCTCGTTCTGATTTACCAGCAAGCATGCAATTAATTATCCAGAATGGTCAAGTATTTGGTACTGATCTACTTGCCAAACAATTGCCTGCAGGAGTTCTAGTACAATCGCTTGCCCAGGCTCTTGAGCAACAGACTGATAAGATTAAACCCTATTTGGGTCAATTGTTACGTCATGAAAATGGGTTTCATGCGTTAAATACAGCGATGTTGGCCACCGGTGTTGTTATTTATTTGCCAGCAGGTGTTTGTGTTGAAGAACCGATTGTTTTATCGCATTGGCAAGATCAACCCAATCAGGCTGTTTATGGTCGCCATCTCATTATCGCTGAAGAAGGGAGTGAGGCTACGATCATTGAAGAATATCGAGGTGAAGAAGCGTGTAGTTATTTTACCAGCACGATTACTGAGGTATTTGCTGCCGCGCATGCCAAAGTGCTTCATTATAAAATTCAGCGTGAGAGTAAGTCGGCTTATCACATTGGCTATCTTGCAGCGAAGTTGGCAAAAAATAGTCAATTTGATAGTCATTCTTTGAGTTTGGGTGGCAAACTGGTCCGTAGTGATATGAGCCTGGATTTGCAGGAAGAGAATGCGCGTTGTTTACTTAATGGTATTTATGCCCCTGCCGAAGGCCAGCATATTGATCATCACACGACCATCCATCATAGAGTACCCAATTGCCAGAGCGAACAGGATTATAAAGGGATTTTGAGCGGGCGTTCCCGTGCTGTGTTTAATGGCAAAGTAATCGTAGCCAGGGGAGCACAGCATACCCAAGCCAAACAGCAAAATAAGAATCTGCTGTTATCTGCGCAGGCCGAAATTGATAGTAAACCGCAATTAGAAATTTTTGCTGATGACGTGGTTTGTACACATGGAGCGACGGTAGGGCAATTGGATGAGGATGCTTTGTTCTATTTGGCAACTCGTGGGATAGATAGACGTGAAGCAAGTAGTTACTTAATCCATGCGTTTGCCGCTGATAATTTACGTCTTCTTCCGCATCGTACGCTTGCGGAATGGATGGGGACTTTGCTAAATCAGCAGTTGAGGTGAGAGTATGAGTGCAGCAACAGCTTTAATCGAAGATCGGGATATCGAGGCTATTCGTGCTGATTTTCCGGTACTGAATCAAACAATAAATGACTATCCCTTAACTTATTTGGATAATGCAGCAACGACGCAAAAACCCAAATCAGTGATCGACGCGATTGCCCATTATTATTCTTATGATAATGCGAATGTACATCGCGGGGTGCATGCTTTAAGTGTACGCGCTACACAACAATATGAAGCGGTGCGTAACAAAGTGCAGCATTTTATTAATGCCCGCTCCGCCCGTGAATGTATTTTTGTGCGTGGTACGACGGAAGGGATTAATCTGGTAGCACAAAGTTTTGTTGCTCCACGCATCCTTCCTGGCGAAGAAATTTTGATCACTCATATGGAACATCATTCCAATATTGTTCCCTGGCAAATGGTTTGTAAAAAAACCGGTGCCCGCTTACGAGTCGCCCCTATTTCCATTGAGGGTGAAATCCTGTTGGACGAATTTGAAAAAATGCTGAATGAAAACACGAAATTTGTTTCTATCAGCTATGCCTCAAATGCTTTAGGTACAATTAATCCCGTTGCAAAAATGATTGAGATGGCTCATGCCCATGGTGCATTGGTCTTGCTGGATGGTGCACAAGCCACAGCACATTTGCCTATTGATGTGCAGGCCCTGGATTGCGATTTTTATGCTTTTTCTGGTCATAAAATGTATGGGCCTACGGGCATTGGTGTGTTATGGGGGAAAGAACATCTCCTGGATGATATGGTGCCTTATCAAGGTGGCGGTGAGATGATTAACTACGTTACTCTTGAAGCAACCGAATACGCTGCCCTCCCTCACAAGTTTGAAGCAGGTACTCCCAATATAGCGGGGGTAATTGGCTTAGGTGCTGCTATGGATTATCTATGGTCTTTGGATATGGAGGCCGTTGCCGCTTACGAAGCCCACTTGCTTGATTATGCTACCTTGGCTGTGCAGTCGGTGAAGGGGTTTAATATTATTGGTACAGCGAAACAAAAAGTGCCGGTTATTTCTTTTGTCCATGGAAAAATTCATGCGCATGATATTGGCACAATATTAGATAGTGCTGGCATTGCTATTCGTAGTGGCCATCACTGCGCGATGCCATTAATGAGTTTTTTTGATGTGGCTGCAACAAGCCGAATTTCCTTATCTTTCTATAATACGAAGGAAGAAATTGATCGTTGTATTCGAGCCTTGCATAAGGTGAAAGAGGTATTTGCATGAGTATGGAATTGCGGGAGCTTTATCAGGAAATTATTATTGATCATAATCGCAATCCGCGTAATCACCATCCTATGCCTGATGCAACGACCCAAGCGAATGGGTTTAACCCTCTTTGTGGTGATAAATTGACTGTTTATCTGAAACTTGAGGCTGGGATTATCGTTGATGTAAGTTTTGTTGGTTGCGGTTGTGCAATTTCACAGGCCTCTGCCTCGCTAATGACAGAAGCCCTGGTTGGTAAAACAGTTGAAGAAGCGCATCAATTGTTTGAGCGTTTTCATACGATGGTAACCAAAGATGATGATAACCAATTACTCTCTTTAGACAAGCTTGCTGTGCTGGCTGGTGTAAGGGCTTATCCTGCACGGGTTAAATGTGCCACCCTGGCCTGGCATACTCTGGAAGCTGCACTCTCGAAGAGTTCAGAAACTGTTTCTACGGAGTAATTGCCATGTTTGGATTTAAAAAAAAGCAGGATCATGACCTTTTAAAAGAACAGATCATCACAGCGCTTAGAAACGTCTTTGATCCGGAAATACCAGTTAATATTTATGATTTGGGTTTGATTTATGATGTTGCTATTAATGAAGAACAGCATGTTCACATCCAGATGACTTTAACTACACCTGGGTGTCCGGTAGCACAAACGTTTCCTGGTACTGTTGAACAAGCGGTTAATCAAGTTGAAGGAGTCAGCGATTGCACCGTTGAATTGGTTTGGGACCCGCCGTGGACGCAAGAACGAATGACCGAAGCAGCTCGTCTTGAATTAGGGATTTTTTATTAATGGATAAGGAAGTACTCTGGAAGCCTTCTGCGTCTATAGAATTTTTGCAGCAGCGAGCAAGAATCCTTAGCCAAATTCGTGAGTTTTTCAATCAACGCGGTTATTTGGAAGTCGAGACGCCAATTATGGCGCGTTTCGGTATCACTGATGTTTATTTGGCAAATATCAAAGCAACTTTTCGCGAACAAAGTTATTGCCTGCAAACGTCACCGGAATACCACATGAAGCGTTTATTGGCTGCGGGCAGTGGACCTATTTTTCAATTAGCACGAGTTTTTCGTGACGATGAATTGGGTCGTTGGCATAACCCAGAATTTACCATGCTTGAATGGTATCAATTGGATATTGATCATCATGCTTTGATGGATGAAATGGATGCCTTGTTACAATTGATCTTGAATTGCCAACCGATGTTGAGAAAAACCTATCAACAGGTCTTTCTTGAGCATTGTGATTTTGATCCTCATACAGCAACAATTCCCCAGCTACAAAAGATTGTCCACCGATTTGAACTGGATAACGTGCTCACACCCAATGAACAAGATCCGGATCAATATTTGTTTTTATTAATGAGTCACGTGGTTGAGCCTGCACTGGGCAAAGAACCTTTGCCGGTGGCTGTTTATAATTTCCCACCTTCACAAGCCGCTTTGGCGAAGATCAATCAAGGGGTTGCTGAGCGCTTTGAAATTTACTTTAAAGGGGTTGAACTGGCGAATGGTTTCCATGAACTCACTGATGCCAGGGCTCAGGCAATGCGTTTTAAGCAAGATTTGGCTATCCGTGAACGGCAGGGCTTATCTCAACCTCAGCCTGATGAATATTTGTTGCAAGCTTTAGAGCATGGTTTGCCACCCTGCAGTGGCGTTGCCCTGGGCATTGATAGACTTCTAGCTTTGGCATGTAACCAATCAGCGATTGCAAACATCTTGGCTTTTGATTTTAGCCGGGCTTAGTTTAGTTTTCATGAGAAGGATTGCAGGAAAATTTTGGATTACTCGCCTATCCTGCTCCTTAGTTTTTTCTTTAGAGTCTTGCGTGACTTCGCCTATTGAATGGAATTAATTCATTAAAATAGTAAATTTTTTCTTACTTAGCTTATGAATCTGGTTTGACAAGTTGCTGAACATTCAAGGAGGCGCTTAGTTTAAGCAGAGTTTGACAGTCTTTACACAGTCTTATCCACAGAATTTGTGGATAAGACATCGTTGTCGCGAAATCTTTTGGTCAATAAGCAAACGCGTAATCAATTATGGATTTAAAAGTTTAATTAATAACAATATGCCAATTAATATTATCGTGGTGATTTCATGGCACAAGAGAAAAAAGAGAGTGGATTTTTTAAAAAACTTATATAATACAAAGAGATAGCTGATATCGTTAAAGGAATAGAAACCTATAAAGGCACGGATGTGATGTCCATGATTGAACGGAACATCTACCGCCTATTTAAAAGAGATGCCATCCTGGAAAAATTAGCCCAGTTTGCTGCAGAGGGTAAGATTGCCCAAATAGCGAAATTACTCCGTATACGTCCAGACTTAAGGATAGAAGTTCTGTTCACCCTGGCGGGTTTAGGTGCACAAGATGAGATGAAGGCAATATTAATAGAACATCCTGAAGATTTATTAGTATCACACCACTTAAGAGATATTTCAGGAGCAGAGTTTTCGAGTATCACTTTATTACAACACGCGATTTGGACTAAAGACGTGCGTTATATGGCCAATATGTTCCTCGACTGCCTGCCCAAAAATGAGCAAGGTGAAAAGATAAGAGTTGCGTTGGAACAACAAGTTAAAGAGCACATGGCTAAGGGGGTAGTGTATCAATTAAAAGGCGTAGAGCATAAGGAACGTCACTTTAATTTACAACCCTTGATTATAGCGCTTCACACCTATGTAGAGAATTATAATCATTGGACAGAGGAACAGAGAAAAGAGCATTGGTGCACTGTAGTTGGCTTGGCTCAGACTCTGATACCTGCGCATATACGTCATCATTATTGCGACCCTGAAGAAGCGTTTTGGAATAACCCGAACTTTAAAAAACCTAAATTAAAGCGTTCGCTCGAAGTCTATAATTGGATATTGGAAAAATCACAATTGTGGTCGGAAAGTCTGGCTGGTCTTGGTTCGGATTTTGGAATTTACGCGGGCTTGCCGCTCTTCTTCTGTGGGGGCGGCGGCGGGTGCACGGCCCGCGCTGTCTTCGACGGCTCGCCAAATTTAGCGGCCTTGCAGGCCTTAGATAAAACGAGGACTGAAATCGACCTGCCGGCGCTTATAGAGCGGCTGCATATCTCGATTCAAAATATGGAAGATGAGCTAGACTGTGGAAATTTTCGGGCGTATAACTGATTGATTATCAGACTGCGGCACCCTCAATAATAAAGAAAATTATTAGAATAACTCTTTTCATCGGAGACTTTAATGCCTAACAATACTGATTCGGACCACTTGGAAATTTTAGTGGATACTGATTGCTCTCACGATGATATTAAATGGCTTAAAAATGCTTTAAACGAATATAATGCAGAAGCATTGCCAGGTAATAATCACCATTTTACGGTGATTAACAGGGATTCCAAAGCTAATATTATTGCTGGCGCTTTTATCTGGACTCATGGCGATACCATGTATTTGGATACGCTCTATGTCGATAAAAAACATAGGAAACAGGGGCTTGGTTCACTCGTTCTGCATGCGGCTGAATCAAAGGGTCTTGTCCTAAATTGTACGCGATGTATTACCGATACACTTGGTTTCCAGGCGCAGCCCTTTTATGAAAAATTAGGCTATCAAGTCATTGCCGAAGTACCGGATTATATTCAAGGCCATGCACGTATCTATTTAGAAAAATCCCTGCGGTAACCCTTGTTCGCACTATTATGGGGCGGGATTTAGTTGGCGCCAAAGTTTATAAACTTCAATTCCATCCGGATCCGGGTGGTAAGTCATTGGTAAATTGCGCGCTTGCCAGGGTTTGCCAAATTCAGCATAAAAATTATCCAAAGTAAAATATTTCCGATGATCAACATAATAATGGGAATAATCATCGCGTGTAGTAATAAAGGTCACTTTAAGTGGGCTACAATAATACATTGCTGCAAGACACATGGGGCAGGGGTGAGCAAGAATATAAAACTCACAATCAGTCAGATGTTCCGTACCTAACTTTGTACAAGCCTCACGGATAGCAACAATTTCTGCATGGGCAGTCGGATCCTTGGTTTGTGCAACTTGGTTTGTTGCTTGAGCAATGACATGGCCCTGTTGGACTATGAGGCAGGCAAAGGGTCGGCCGCCATGTTTTACATTTTCTTTTGCCAGAGCAATAGTCTGTTTAATAAAATTAGTCATGGTACTCTCCCGTCCAAGATAGTAGATAGATAAACAGTCCCTACCCAAATTCCTTCGTTAAAGCGTCAATCAGATGTGGATAGTGAAATTGATAGCCATTTTCCAGTAAACGTTTGGGCATGACTCGTTGTCCCTGGAGCAATAAACAGTCTCCCATTTCACCAAACAGCACACGTATAATAAATGCCGGGATTTTAAATAATAACGGACGATGCATGGCTTTGGCCAGTGTACGAGCAAATTCTGCCTGGCTTACCGGATAGGGTGATGTGAGATTAAAGGCACCGGTTAATTCAGGGTTATCCAATAAGAATAAAAAAGCGTCGACAAGATCCTGGCTATGTACCCAGGAAATGACTTGTCTGCCATCACCTACTATCGAGCCTAAGCCAAAATAAAAACTGGGGGCTAGTTTTTTTAACATACCCTGACCTTTTTTAAGCACAACACCAAAACGGGTAATCGTTGTTTGCATGCCATGCTCAATTGCTGGTTGCAAGGCTTGCTGCCAGCGTAGCCCTATCTCGTTAAGGAAATCCCGCGGGTGGTTAAAATCAAGGATGCTGTTTTCGTCAAAAGCGTCCGGAGCCCCATTCTCCTGCAGGCCATAAATACCGACTGCATTTGCGCAGTAAAATCGAGGTCTTGCCTGTTGCTTGATGGCCCAATCGATCAAAGCAGTACTTGTGTTGACACGCGATTCAATAAGTTGTTTTTTGACTTCTGTAGTCCAGCGGGATGCGCCGATGTTGTAACCACAAAGATTGATGAGTACATCATAAGTCTGGGCATCCAGTTCATGTAGAGTATCCCAAGTGCAACTGGTGACCGCGTTGGAAAAGCACTGTTGTAAGGTTGCTCTGTTTCGCCCTAACACAGTAAGATTATGCCCGGCTAATGCTTTTACTAATTCCTGGCCAATAAAGCCAGACGCGCCAGCAATTAAGATCTTCATGAAAAATTACCTTCCTCTTTAAGACTATTAATGACTGCCTCTGATAATGAAGTGAGCTTTAATGTTTCCTTTAAGGTAGCGCGTAAAGCATCAATGCTCAAGCGTTTGGAGGCGAGCATAAACTCTCTTTTCATTGGGCTTGCTAATGCCCAGATTTGTTCCCACGGTTCATAAGGTGCTGCTTCTAATCCAAGTGCTTGTGCAACTTGTTGTTGTAAAGTCCCCAACAGGTCTGGTTTACCATCAGCGATATTATAAATGCCGCTTAACTCAATTTTTTCGGCAAACTGATAAGCAATCTCACTGAGATCATGCACGTAGATATGATTGGTGTAAGGGGCTTCACGAGGCGCAAGAAGCGGTTTTTGAGCCATAGCGGCTTGCAGTGGCAAGCGATTGGGTCCATAAATACCCGCCACGCGAAACAGAACGCAAGGAATTTGCTGTCGTTTACAAAAGGCGAGCCATTGCTGTTCGGCATTTAAGCGACGATGTTGTCTGGGATGATCCAAATTGCAGCTTGACTGTTCGTTAACCCAGTTTCCCTGGTGATTACCATAAACACCACTGGAACCAAAATAGATAATCTTGGCAGGTTGTATGGAACTTAGGCTAAGAAAGGTCTGCAGAATGTTATCCTGTTCACCTTCACTGGCGGGTGGAATTAAATAATAAAGGACAGTGTTTTTTTCTTGCCATAGAAAAGGTTTATTAATGTCGTGAGTAATGTGTTGTAAACCTGGCAAATTCATTGATTCGTCAAGATGACGTGATATAGCCGTCACCGTTTGTTGCCGGTTTAATAAATATTGTGCCAAATGATAGCCACAATAACCGTAGCCGATAATCAAGTGGTGCATGAATACTCCTATAAATTATTCCTAAAGCGGCACAAACTTTGATAGTCGCAATTCTGGCAAACCGAACCGTTATTGGGCCTGGGAGGACAATGGCCTTGGCTGAATTCACCGGCTAAATCATTCAATTGACTTTGCCAGTGTTGGCGATAATCAACCCAGTTTTCGTCTTTTTTTAAAGCTATTATGCCGGGAACAGGATACGTTTCTGCACTTAATCCTTTACAGGTTAACTGACCAGCTTTTAACTGGGCAAACAACAGTGCATTAATTGTTTCATCTAATAAAGCATAGAGTAAGAGTTGAGGTTCCTGTGGGCGATCTTCTTTCCATGGCAGGCTTTGCGGCAAACTACTTTTATAATCGATCACCCATTTTTTATTTTCTGCAACGTTATCTAAACGGTCAACCCGTACATAAAAATCAATTCCAGCCAGATTAATGGTAAACGTTTGTTCTAAAGCATCTACGCTAAATGGTGGTCGTTGCCGTTCCCATGTCAGGCAGGCATGGACTAATCGTTTAAGCCTTACTAGTTCAACGTCCTGTATCAGAGTAGAGAAAGAGGATGGTCTTTGTTTTACCAAAGGTTCTATGGCGGAGGTAATGGCGTTCACGATAAGTTCGTTTAATTGCCCTTCATCAAGAGATAAAAGATTTTCTTGAGTTTGCAACGTTTGCCATAATAGCTCCATGATCTTATGAATTAACTGACCACGCTCCATCGCGTCTGGACCCGTTGACATTTCCGCGGCTGCTCTTACATGGAGACGATGGGCGGCAAAGGCTCTAAACGGGCATTTGGCCTGATTTGCCAAGATAGCAGTTCCGCCACGAATGTTTTCATTGTCGATCAGTGGCAGGTAGTAGGTTTCATTGAAACTTGTTAGATGCGATTGTTGAGCGACTGTTTCAATAAGTGGCGCATAGTAGGTTTCTAAATCGACAAGCAAGGGACTTGGCATATTGGGCTGATCCTTGCTTAAGCGAGAATAGCTAAATACGGTATGTGCGCTACTGTTTTTTAATCTTGCTAAAGTTTTTTGTGCCAATTGTAGTTCACGTAGCGGGTCTGCGTGTGGCATGGAATAAGCACGCTGCAAGGAAATAGGTATAAAGGCTGATAGTCTTGCTTTTTGTGGTAAACATTGATCAGTAAGACCTGTGACCCAAAGGCTTTCAAACAGACAACCTGATGCCTCTAATAAACCAAGAACCTGAATAACCGCTTTTGCTTTTTTGGGTTGAAAGATGGTTGATTTCAATAGTTCGTTTAAAGTCAGGAGAGCCTGCTCTTTGTTCATACTTGGTGTAATTAGTGCCAATTGTTTAAATTCGTCAAATACGATTAAAAAGCGCTGATAACATTGATACGTTGCTGAGTCGAGAGGATATTCACCTGGAAATCCCATGGCTGCAAGCCGTGTCTTAAATGCGTTTGCCCAAGTTTGTGGGGACGCATGTTCAGGATAGGCCGTTATATTTTCCAGGACTTTAGCAAGTTTAGGCGCGGTATAATGCCAGTCTTTAATCAATGTGCTAGAGGCAATATTGAGTTCTCGTAATGAAGAACTGTCTTCCATACATTGTGCCCTTGCTAACATTTCTGTTTGTGAGTAGGCAAGGTAAGGCGAGTGTAAGAGCAAGCGTGCTTGCTGGGCTGTTATTGTTTTTCCATCGAGATGCAGCCAGCATAAAGCGTGGGCGACTAAAGGGTAATCAGCCAAGGCTTGACCTAAAGACAGGTTGAATTGTTCTACGGGAAACTGCTGTTGTAAAAGACGTTGTAAGCCCTGAGATTGAATTTGTAAATCAGGGACAACGACTGCAATATGCGTTTCTCCTTGGGCTAGGCGTCCTTTTATCCAATGGATAAGTTGTTGCTGTTCATCGTCGTCATTTTGTGCGATACATTGGTAACCGATAGCTGGCTGGGGGGCCAAATCGTAATGATAGATTTGACAACCTTGAGCATTAAATAGTTTTTGCAAGGCTTTTTGTTGGGGGGTGTAATCATCAAAACAAGCCCAGATTAAGGGTTGTGCATCTAATATGTTCTGTTGCGTACTTAGATAAGTCGCTAATTCGTCTTCTGTTATTGCATCCAGTTTGTCGAGTTCTTGTTGAAGTTGCCGCGCCCATTGCTGAAACTGGCGAGTTTGTGCCGTGTAAGAAAAGGCTGGGTGATGAAAATCGAGTTGCCATAAATGACAACGGGTCCATGCTTCTTCAACGGCTTTTAATAATCCCTCGTTAACAGGTAGTGATGCGTGATTACTAAGTATTTGGCGCCATAAATGACGAAGTTGCTGTGTGGTTAATACGATAGGGTAATTAGTGTGCGGGTTTTTATGCCTTATTTTTTTGAAAGTATCTAATAAAAATGCCCGGTATGGAAAACATCGGGGTTTATCTTGAATGGAAAGAGGGACGGCAGCAAAAAAATCATTTAACAGTTCGGTGCTTAAGCGATTATTAGGGGTAATAACAATAGCCCCTTCTCGCATAAGGGTTAATAACTGTGTTTTATTATTCATCAGATTTAGTGGAATCAGTTTTGCTTTGTTTATTTTCTAGTTGCCGCTTTTCATCCACAGCGAGGAGGCCTGGGAAAAAGTGCTTATTAAAATAAATGGCTACCAAGCCTGTAAGAGGAATGAGCCATAGACCAATCGTTAATGTTAAGGATAATAACACTACACCATACACAACAAAATAGTCTTGCCAGTGGTGGAAACGAGCAAAAAAACTGGGGTTGCTTAAGTAAGAATGAGTCAATACGCCTAAACTACCTAAAATAAGTGATAGGCAGGCTAATAAAATACCAATGAAAAAAGGACGTAACCAGTGGCATTTTTTTGCTAAAACTTCCCCAAATATCCCTCCAGCAAAAGCACCGGTAATTGCGGCAATCAATAGCGAGGGTAATAGAGGCAGTGACAAACTGTCTTTTAGTGATAATAAGGTGTATTTAGTAAACAGCATAAATAGCACAGCAAAAATAGCAAAGAAAATAGCCCCAGCAAATTTGGGGCTTAATGGATTTTGGTCGTCAGCTTTCAAGGTCATAGCACCCGCCATTTAGTGAGTTATTATTTTATCATTCTTAGTCTGCTTCACTGCTTCTGCTTTTTGTTGTAAAGAAACAGGCGTTGTTTGCCGCTGATTTTTTGAATGTAGTATGTCGTAAACTAAATGTCCACGTAAATACATCGCTGCAAATCCCGCCGCAATAGCCAACCAGAGTCCTGCCAGTATAAAGCTGTATAGTAAGACAAATAAATACATAACAGCCAAATTACTGAAGGTTGATCCCTCAAAAGAATGGCTATAGGAGCCCCTGAGAAGATAAATGAATCCCAAATCATAAAAAGGCAGGGCCACAATAACCATTAAAAACCCCCATAAAAAAGTTTTACGGCGATAAGGTTGAGGACAATGAACAATACGTTCTCCAAAAAGGGCTCCAAAACAGGCTGCTACAATAACGGCTAGAAGAATCGCCTGAAAAGTTGGTAACAGTCGTTCTAATCCTATCGAATAAAAGAATAAATCAATGATTACAGTCGCGATAACGGCTAACAAAGCGAAATAAACAGCCGAGAGTAAACGCGGATTTGAAATGGTAAGTGCTTCATCTTCATGACTCATGATTGTACTCCTGAATAAAGCGGTTGCTTATTACAACCATGCTGTTAAAAGCATATTTAATTTTCTTTTAAGTTAATTTTAGACCATAATGACGTCCTTTTGATCCTGCTTCAGCCCCCTAATTGAAGACAATTGATCTTTATTGACTGTGCAGAGATACTTGGGAAACACCAAGGATGATTTCACGCCCGAGATCAACAATGAGACGCCTATTTCATTTAATCAAACTCATTAAACGCCTGCGGTTTTTATTTCTTTTTTTTGTATTATTGCTTTTTTGTTTTTCTAAAGCATTGGAGTCACAGTTCGAGCTATCAAGAGTGACTGATTTATTTTTTCTGATTCTGATTATTTTTAGTTTGGTATTAATCGGAGAACGGGGGAATAAGCTATTGTTATTGATTCTTGGTATCGCTTTTATCGAGCTATTGCTTATTGTTATTAGTCTATGGTTGGCTCAATCGTGGGTAGGAGCAATCAAGGCATTTTTTGCTACTTGCTATTTTTCTTTGATGACGGCTGGTTGTTTACATTATACCTTGGCGGATAAAACAATTAGTGTAACCACGTTATTTGGCTCTCTATCCGCTTATCTTTTTATTGGACTGGCCTATGCCTATCTTGATCTGTTTGTTTGTATACTGGATCCTGGCGCGTTTTTGGGTTTAGTTGATAGGACTGAGAATACGATGATTTATTATTCTTTTGTAACCCTCACTACGTTGGGATTTGGCGACATCGTTCCTAAAAGTCCAATTGCCCAAACCTTATCCTGGTTTGAGTCATTTACAGGTCAAGCCTATCTTGCTGTCCTTATGGGACAGTTAGTCGGCCGTTACGTGGCAGACAGGTTATTGCATACACAGAATCTCAAAACTAAAATTCAGAATTAAATGAGTGCATCTGAATGGACTTCCCACAAATCCCTAGGTATTAATGGGCACGCCCTCTGAGGATTTTGATAAGTCAGCTGCTTTATCGTTTTCGTGTAATTCAAGCCACATTGCGTTTAATACCGCGAAGGTACAAGCCAAGCCTGTACCCAAAATCCAAGAAAAATACCACATGATTAATAACTCCTAATAGGCTGTTTCGTGATTGGCCTTAATCGTTTCAACGGTTACTTTACCACGCAACACACGGTAAACCCAGGCGGTGTAGATTAAGATAATAGGCAAGAAAATTGCTGTTGCTATCAACATAATAAAAAGGGTTAACTGGCTAGAGGAACTGTCCCAGACAATTAAACTTTGTTCCGGATTAGAGGAAGAGGGCAGAATGAATGGGAACATACTAACCCCGACAGTTGCAATGATACCAATAATAGAAATAGCACTAAAAATAAAAGCCAGGCGGGCTTTTGCTGCAACTAATATGGCTAAAAGAGCACCGGCAATACCGAGTATCGGTACAAGCAAGGTAACAGGCATGTCCTGAAAATTAGAGAACCAGGCTCCTGCATGGCGAGCAGCGTTTTTATAGAGCGGGTTAGATGGGCCATCATGCAAGGGTGAGTTAGTTAAAATATAACCATCAATGCCATAGTAAACCCACAAGCCCCCACAGATAAATAGAACGATGGTTAATGCAGCGCAAATCTTTCCTGCAGTTTTTGCGCGTTGCTGGAGATCTCCTTCTGTTTTGACATGAATGAAAAAAGCGCCATGCATTGCAAGCATGGATACAGAAAGTAAACCGCACAATAAAGCAAAAGGATTCAGTAAAGCAACGAATGTCCCTGTATAGAAAGGACGTAAACTGTCATCAAAATGAAAAGGTACGCCTTGTAAGACATTACCAACAGCGACTCCAAAGATTAATGAAGGAACAAAGCCACCTGTAAACAAGGCCCAATCCCAACAAGAACGCCATCCAGGATGGGACATTTTGGAGCGATACTTAAAGCCTACTGGGCGCAAAATCAGAGCAAGCAAGATAAGTAACATTGCCAGATAAAAGCCTGAGAAAGAAATGGCGTAGAGCATGGGCCATGCTGCAAAGATTGCACCACCACCCAAGATAAACCAAACCTGGTTCCCTTCCCAGGTTGGCGCAATGCTGTTAATAAGAATTCGTCTTTCCCAATCATTTCTAGAAAGGCAGGGTAACCACATGGCAACACCGAGGTCAAAGCCGTCCATTATGGCGAAACCAATCAGCAGAACACCTAACAGAACCCACCATATAACACGTAATGTTTCGTAATCTAAGGGCATTATGCTTCTCCAGTTTGATGTTGCATGCCATCGGGGCCGAGACGGATGTATTTCACCATTAAATAGACTTCAACTATGGCGAGGGCGGTGTAGAACAGGATAAAACCCGCGAGTGAAGTTAACAACTGCGATGAATGAAGAGAAGAAGTACCCATAAATGTTGGTAAAATACCTTGTACCACCCAAGGTTGGCGTCCATATTCTGCTACTACCCAACCAAGTTCCGCAGCAATCCATGGTAAAGGCAATGACCAGAACGCGATGTGTAAATACCAGCGTGTCGTGTGTAGTCTGCGTCTAACAATGAGATAGAAACCAACAGCAAATAAGAGGATAAAGAAAATTCCGCAAGCAACCATGATACGGAAGGAGAAAAATAGAGGGATAACGTGTGGTTTCAAATCCTGGGCTGCCTGTGCAATTTGTTCTTCACTGGCGTCAGTAACGGTTTCCGTATATTTCTTAAGTAACAAGCCGTATCCCAGGTAGTTACCATGTTGCTCAAACGCAATTTTTGCTGCTTCATCATTGCGGTTTTTCTGCAAACGGGTTAGGGCGTCATAGGCCAGGATGCCTTCACGAATTTGTTGTTTTCCTTGTTCAATGAGATCGTAAATACCTTCCATTGGCTCATTAAATGAACGGGTAGCAATGATTCCCAATACATAGGGAATCTCAATGGCGTAATCGGTTTTCATCTCTTTTTCGTTTGGAATACCAATAAAGGTTAAACCGGCAGGTGCTTTTTCAGTGTGCCACATTGCTTCTATGGCGGCTAATTTCATTTTTTGGTTTGAGTTTGAGAGATAACCACTTTCATCACCTAACACGACTACTGATAAAGCGGAGGCTAAACCAAAAGAAACAGCAACCGTCATAGAACGTTTGGCTAATTCTTTGTTGCGGCCGCGCAAGAGAAAATAGGCGCTAACTGCCAGGACAAAGATAGCTCCAGTCACATAACCAGCACTTATGGTATGAACAAATTTTGCTTGCGCAACGGGATTGAACATAACTTCAGCAAAGTCAGTGACTTCCATACGCATCGTTTGATAATCAAATTTTGCACCAACAGGATTTTGCATCCAGCCGTTAGCAATCAAGATCCATAATGCCGATAAATTGGTACCTAGCGCAAGTAACCAGGTACAACACATATGTTGGAATTTACTTAATCTATCCCAGCCAAAGAAGAATAGACCTACAAAAGTCGCTTCTAAAAAGAAAGCCATCAGTCCTTCAATAGCTAATGGCGCACCAAAGATATCACCAACATAATGTGAGTAGTAAGCCCAATTTGTTCCAAATTGGAATTCCATGGTTAAACCGGTTGCTACCCCCAAGACGAAATTAATGCCAAATAAGATACCCCAATAACGTACCATTTGACGCCAAATCTCTCGGCCAGTCATCACATAAACTGTTTCCATAATGGCTAATAATAAAGACAGGCCCAAAGTTAATGGAACAAAGAGAAAATGGTAAAGTGCAGTAAGGGCGAATTGTAGACGAGAGAGATCAACTATTTCACTACCAGGAATCATCAGCATCACCTCAAAAGTTGGAGGTTTATAAGGCTAAAAGGAAATGTAGCGTTAATTCACGATTTCTTTTTAGCGATAAGTGCCGTATCGGATGGCAAACTAGTGCCCAATAACCATTGCTGTGTATTTTTTGAAGACTTTTCTACATCTTTGAAACAAACCCACCATAGCGCAATGAGTAACAAAAGTTTGACTGAGAGGGTTAGTAAAATGTCACGAGTCAAGGGCTTCATAGCTTGCTGTCCAGTAAAACACGCGCCTATACTTTAACGCAATCTGCATCATTAATAAACCATGAAAGAGGACTATTTGGTGGTTTATCTTGAAAAAAATGGGTGTCATTGATAATCGATTATTCCAAGATCCCTGATCGTCGCAGCTACCAACCAAGATGTCCCAATTGCTCGCTACTTACGTTACGGTATCACTATTTAATGGCATGTCTCTTAAAGAACCAAAAATGAGGATGAGCGCGAGCATAACTCCTTCGTTTATTGATAATTTGCTCTATGTCTTATTTTAGTTTGATCGATTTTTTGGTATGGGAACCCAATTCAAGCAGATTAATTAGATAGGTTTAAAAACTTGCTGTGGAACGTGGGCTGAAAATCTTCTGCCAAAAATTTAAAACTCGCAGTCAGTCTAAAGAATACATTGTAGGTGCACCTACGAATTTAAATAACTATACATTAGAAAATTAACGATCGCAGTTAAAACAGCTGCGATAAGGCAAATACTCAGATAGAGCCTGGTAAAAGTAGGGGGATAATAAGCCATACGTTTATAAGTTGTCAGATCCTCAATAGATAACAACAAGCTAGAAAGACTAACTATTAACAAACTCCAAATAAAAAAACCAGAAATTAGAGTAAATGTACTGCAAATTGCACCGACGCACCAATAATGTGTAAAGCGCTTTAAAACAAGGGAAATAGCAGTATTATCAAGCTTCATAACTCTCCTTTTATTCCTAGGATTAATAAGGTAATTAGGAATAAGGCAATGGCAATGGTAAATACCCAACTGAGCAAATAAGCGTACATTGGACTAAAAGAAGGTAAAAATATTCTGGATTGTTTGGCTAGAATCACGTCATTTAGTGCTAAAACAAAGCTCATAATAATTACCGTAGGGAGAATAAAATAAATAAAAATAGGTAGGTAAGTAACACATCCTGCTAGAGTTGTGACAAAAAAATAGCGAAAAAAGCGTTTAATACCGTACCATATATAATTAATTTCGAGCACTCCATAAAAAATGATTGATTAGAGCCTAAATAATATAGCTGTTTGTAGGGATAAATAACAATTAAGGGCGTATGAGGTCGTGTTTGCTAACGGATGGTATTCCTTGTTTTATAGAGTCAGGAAAGTGAAAAAGCAATAACATAGTGATAAATCAAAAGAGAATGAATTGTGTACTCAAGGGCACGCAAGCTTGCAATTATTTTTCGTTCGTTACACCGCTTCCATAAGCGCCGCTACTCCCATGCCACCTGCTGTACAGACAGAGATTAAACCTCGACCACTACCTCGTTGATGCAGTAATTTGGCAAGATTAGCGACAATACGTGCTCCTGTAGCGGCAAAAGGGTGTCCCAAGGCAACACTCCCTCCTTTAATATTCATTTTTGTTTTATCAATGGACCCCAGTGCCTGGTTTTGATTGAGCACTTTCTTACAATATTCATCCGATTCCCAGGCTTTGAGGGTGCAGAGAACCTGGCCGGCAAACGCTTCATGAATTTCATAAAAATCGAAGTCCTGTAAGGTCAATTTATTACGCTTTAATAATTCACTAACGGCCTTGGTTGGAGCCATAAGTAACCCTTCTCCGCCAACAAAATCAACTGCAGCAACCTGAGCATCCACAAAACGAGCAAGCATTGGATGATTAAATTTTTTGGCAATATCCTCGCATAATAAATACACGGCGGCTGAACCATCGGTTAGAGGGGTGCTGTTGCCTGCTGTTAAAGTACCAGCATCGCTTTTGTCAAAAGCCGGTTTTAATTTAGCCAGTTTTTCCATGCTTGTATCAGCACGCAAAAAAGTATCTCGCTGTAAGCCCATAAAAGGAAAAACGAGATCATCGTAGAAACCCTCTTCATAGGCTTTGACCGCATTTTGATGGCTAGTGAGGGTTAGCTCATCCTGGGCTTGGCGGGTAATTCCCCATTCTTTGACCATTTTCTCGGTATGCTGTCCCATTGATAAACCAGTGCGTGGCTCAACAACAGCAGGAAATTGAGGTTTAAAATCAGCAGGACGAAATGAAGCGATGATTTTTAATTTGGTAGTGAAATCCCTGGCATTATGCAAGGCAAGTAATTTTTGGGCAAAAGAGGGTTTAAACATAATGGGCAAATCACTGTTTGAATCGATTCCTGCTGCTATCCCATCATCGATTTGAAAGTTAGCAATTTTAAGTGCAACTTGTAGGGTTGTTTCAAGACTGGTACCGCAGGCACGTTGTAATGTATAAGCGGGAGTATGGGGATCAAGTGAGGTCCCCAGAACACATTCTCGTGCCAGGTTCCAATTGAAGGAGCTGTTCATTATAGCGCCTAGCCCAACATCACCAAGAATTCTATTTTCCAAATACATTTTCTTGACTAATTCTTGCAGCGAAGCAGTCATTAAGTCTTGGGTTGAAACCTTGCTATAGTGGGTCATTGATTTTACAAAAGGGGTTCGCATTCCTCCTGCGATATACACTGGCCTTGTTTTCATGGTGAGTTCCTTGCTTCGCTATTAAAGTTAACCCTTAATAAGCATAGCATGGGCGGCTAGGTTACTGTAATCATTGGTTCTGAGTTGAGATATTGCTATGAGGGCTGGTTAAAAGAGCCGCTAAGGTCAGTATTGCGCAGCAAGATAAATAAAAGGCTGGTGCTTCAGGAATCTGCACATTGGTTTAACCTGTTGATATCAATCATTTTTAATAACCTTGGCTTCAGCTTCTTTTTTCATCACAATGATCGTAATGCGGCGGTTATTGGGGTTTAAAGGGTTTTTCTTGTCTAGTAAAACCGTGGAGGCATAACCTGTTACCCGCATGACTTTCTCTTCTTGCATACCTGATTTGACCAGCGCACGACGTGCCGTATTAGCACGTTGTGTTGATAATTCCCAATTACTTTGTTCCAAATCCTCGGGGTTATGGTAAGGATGGGCGTCTGTATGACCCTGGATCGTTATCTTATTAGGCATGTGTTGCAAGAGTTTTGCTATTTTATCAAGTACGACCAGCATTTCAGGATCAATTTCATCACTCCCCATTCCAAACATCGGCTTATTTTGATTATCAATGAGTTGAATGCGTAATCCTTCCGAAACAACATCCATTAGAAGGCGTTTTTTCAATTCAGATAGAGAGGGATCGTTATCCATGCTCAACATGATGTCTGTTTTTAATTGCTCAAGTTGTTTCATCTCAGCGCTTTCTTGATTGCTTCCTGCTACTTGGCCATCCTTTTTCTTGAAATTGTCACCTCCACCGTTGATGGTTTCTTTTCTAGCCCCCATGCTATCTCCACCAATGGAGGCTATTCTGAGGGGTTGTTTGAAATACTCTGATAAGCCATCTTTTTGTGCTTTATTTAAGGAAGCCAGCAACCACATCAATAAGAAAAATGCCATCATGGCAGTTACAAAATCGGCATAGGCAATTTTCCAGGAACCACCATGATGGCCGGAATCGCGCTTTTTTATTTTTTTTATAACGATAAGGTTTTTTTCATTATTATTACCAGCCATAGACTCCTACCTAGCTACTAGTTTTGACTGCTTTAATTTCTTCATTGAGTTCATTAAAGGAAGGCCTTGCATTAGAAAACAGGACCTTGCGGCCAAATTCGGTCGCTATAATGGGTGGATTATTGTGTACACTGGCCAATAACGTTACCTTAATGCAATTGAGCATCAATTGGGTTTCATTAGCTCGTTGCTCGATTGCGGTTGCTAAAGGCCCTATAAAACCGTAACCCAATAAAATACCGAGGAAGGTTCCAACCAAAGCCTGTGCTACCAGCACCCCAAGTTGTGCTGGTGGTAGATTGATTGACTCCATGGTATGCACGACACCTAATACTGCAGCCACGATACCAAAAGCAGGCATACCGTCTCCCAGCTTGGTAATAGCATGTACCGGAATCAATTCTTCTTCATGATTGGTTTCAATTTCACTTTCCATTAGCGATTCCAGTTGAAAAGGCTGCATATTGGCAGTGATAATCAGGCGAAAATAATCGCACATGAATTCAATCAAATGGGGTTTGGCCATTAGACGTGGGAAATTGGTAAAAATTGGACTGTTTGCAGGTTCGTCAACGTCGGATTCCAATGACATAAGACCTTCTTGTCGAGCCTTATTAAGAAGGGCATACAGCAGACCCAAGATATCTCTATACATAACCTTGGCTGATTTTTCGCTACGAAAGGCATTGGGTAATGCTTTGGCGATTGATTTTAAAACACTGGCTTTATTACCAACGATTAAAGACCCGATGGCAGCTCCGGCAATAATTAATAATTCAACAGGTTGCATGATTGCTGCTAAATGCCCGCCAGCCAATGCAAAGCCGCCAAAAACAGACAATAGTATTACCAGATACCCCAGCAAAATTAGCATTTATTTTCCCTAAAAAGCTATCTAATTGATTTTGAAGTATTAATTTTAAGAATTCAACACGTTTTATCCGAAAGTTGATGAATTCTTTTTTATGCGTTCATTTCAGATAATCATGCACTACCCGGCCATAGGGTAGAGTTAGATCAGAGAGAATATGAACGGCATTCACAACTTTTTTCACTGGCAGTTTAGCAATGGGTGCCATGGCATGATGAAACAATTCTAACTGGGCAGGCCCGGTCCATGCTCCTTTAATAATGACATCAGTTAATTCGTATTCAACTAACTCACAAATGCGTATGGTGCCATCAACATGGGGAATTATTTTTAATAAATAACAGGGTGCTACCAGGGATTCAGCAACTTTTTTGCAATCCAGCGTTTGATACTTATAACCCATAGTGGCTGTGGCAATTCGATTGCAACCATAATCAAGCGAGCCAAGGAGGGTTTCTTTTTCAACGGTTAATCGGGGTTGAGCAAGTTTTTTAGGAAAGCCCCAGATTTCACGTCCGCCAACGATAGGAGGAAGATCATCCAAATACATGGCGTGGGTATAACTGCCAGGTTTACCCTTGTAGCGTACGGGAATGACCTGACCTGATTCGGTGTAATCACCGAAACCCGTTGAATCCGGCATGCGGATAACTTCAAATTTTACCAGCGGCTCGACCACTTCTAATGGCGCAGGTACAATTTCACGAAGCAAATCAATATCCGTTTCATAAGTAACAATTAAAAATTCACGGTTAATAAAGCGATATGGACCTGGTGGATAAGAGGGGCTACTAAAGGGCATGGCAAACGCATTTTTTTTCACTTCTGACTCATTCATTCTTAGGCTCCTGTCTTTATTAGTGGCCCGCCGTTCATGATCACCTGCTTTGAAAAAGCAGGTGATCATCTTTTATTGTGCGGTTATTCCATATACCAACCATGACTTACTACTAAAGATTGTCCAGTCAATGCATTGGTACCGAAAGAGGCAAAAAATAAAGCAGTTTGTGCGACGTCATCAATGGTAGTAAATTCACCATCGACAGTATCTTTCAGCATAACTTTTTTGATAACGTCGTCTTCACTAATCTTTAATTCTTTAGCCTGCTCTGGAATTTGCTTATCGACTAAAGGAGTACGTACGAAGCCCGGGCAGATTACGTTAGCTCGCACACCATAAGCCGCCCCTTCTTTGGCAACAACCTTACATAAGCCGAGTAGGCCATGTTTTGCTGTCACATAAGGTGCTTTTAATTTGGATGCTTCCTTAGAATGGACTGAGCCCATGTAGATAATACTCCCACCATTGCCAGAAGCGTACATATGCTTTAAACAGGCTCGAGTAGTAAGAAAGGCACCATCTAAATGAATAGCAAGCATTTTTTTCCAATTGGCGAAAGAAAGTTTATCGACTGGATCAATAATCTGGATACCTGCATTACTTACCAAAACATCCACACCACCAAAATGCTTGGCAACTGCATCAACACCTTTTGTTACTTGGTCTTCATCCGTAACATTCATTTCTACTGCCATGGCTTGGTGTTTCATGGATTGAATTTCTTCAACAACTTGTTGTGCTTGATTGAGGTTCAGATCAGCAATGGCTACCTTTGCTCCTTCACGCGCATAGACAAGTGCAATTTCTTTACCAATTCCACTGGCAGCACCGGTTACAATAGCTACTTTATTTTTTAATCGCATGCTTACATTCCCTGTTTTTTATTATTCTTTACCAGTATAGCAACGGGTTTTCCATTTTGCCTTAACACCACGCATAGATTGCACAAGCCTATGATTCAAGACAAAATGGAAGCCAATTAGTAGTAATAATAATGGCCGTGTCGATAGTAGTATCTTCGGTCTTGCTCTTGGCCGATTTGATTACCGATTAAGGCTCCTGCACCTGCACCGATCGCAGATCCCCAACCACCACCGACAGCATAACCGATACCAGCACCTGCTGCGGCTCCTGTGGCAGTTCCTACTTGTGTGCTTGTACAAGAAACCAGTCCTGCTGTTGATAAGCTCAAGAAAAACAACGTACCTATGATATTTCTCATGATGACTATCCTCTTCTAAGTTGATCCCTTCATAGTCATATTAGTACAAAAAGAAATCATTTGCGTAAATATTGTTCATAATGCGGTTGTTAACATGATTTGGATTTTACTTCTGGGTAGAAAACCAGTGACTAATCAGGAATGCGGAATGAAGAGGTTTATTAGCTCAAGAATAACCAACTTTTCTGGTAACCGCTTTTTGGCTTGAGAAATTATCTATCCCCCAGTAGTATTGGCAAATCGTTTTCAGGAAAAGAGGGCGTTATGTTTCGAGGCAGCATAGTTGCATTAGTTACTCCAATGTCAGAAGACAAAGTGGATGTAGAGCGGTTACGTGAATTGGTTGAATTTCATATTTCAGCAGGTACACATGCAATTGTTGCGGCGGGGACCACGGGTGAATCGGGGACTCTGTCTCATCAAGAAAAATTGTTAGTGATAAAGACAGTTGTTGACCAGGTCAGAGAGCGTATTCCAGTTATTGCCGGTACAGCAATGAATGCTACCCGGGATTGTATAGAGTTGACTGAGATGGCTATGGAGTACGGTGTTCATGCGGCACTTATTATGACACCAGCTTATATCAAACCGACCCAAGAAGGGCTGTATCAGCATTACAGCCATATTGCCAATTCTGTGGCAATACCTATTATATTATATAACGTGCCGAGCCGGACTGCCTGTGATCTGCTACCTGAAACGGTGGTGCGACTCGCCAAAATATCAAATATTGTAGGGATAAAAGAGGCAACAGGGCAGATGACGCGATTACAACAAATACTGCGTAGTTGTGAGGCGAGTATTGATGTTTATAGTGGCGATGATTTGACTGCTGCCCAATGGCTCTTAGCGGGTGCAAAAGGTGTCATTTCAGTGACAGCAAATGTGGCTGCCAGGCATATGGCAAAATTATGCGATGCTGGCTTAGACAATGAGCATGCTGCTTGTTTACGTATCAATGAGCAACTGATGCCGTTACATCAGTTGTTATTTGTGGAGTCAAATCCTATTCCTGTGAAGTGGGCTTTAAGCAGAATGGGATTAGTGAATGATGAATTACGGTTACCTCTGACTTCCTTGTCAGAAGAGCATCATCACGCTTTAGAGCAAGTACTTCGTACTTTGCAACTTGTTTAAATTGAGGGTGGTTGTTGTGAAAAAAATTGGATTCCTTGTTTTATCAATTATGCTGTTAACGGCTTGTTCGCAATATGCAAGTAATGGTGAGCAATTGTATTTACGCAGTAAAAATGGTACTACAGTAGTAGTGCCGCCCCCTTTAACGGATAGTAATATAAGCCATTTCTATGATTTACCTCCGCAAAACCAAAATGCGCAGGTAAGTATTGCTCCTCCGACGGATCCGGCACTTAGCTCGTAAATTACCTAATTTAAGGTTGGCACTTATGTCAGAATCAGACGAATTAGTTATTATCCAGGAATTGTCAAAGCGATTAGTAGAAGCACAGCGTAACATACGCATTTTGGATAGTATTAAATGGGATGATTCAATTAAGCAGGATTTTTTTCGTAACAAAGCAGAGAAGTTGCCTGCAATTGATAAAGCTTACTACGATAATAAACCGATACCCTTTGATGCGTCAGAGAAGCAGGAAGAGTTTCGTTGTATTTTGCGTGATGCACAAAATCAGTTAGGTCAATATTCACCCGTTGTTCGTTTAATTAAACGGCAATGTGAAGAATATTCCAGAGCCGCTCAAATGCTAGCAATGCGGGGTACTCCTGCCTTTTGCGAGTTAGCCATGGAATTGTATGGCAGTCCTAACGATGCTTTCTATTCAGGCGGACCACGCCTTTCCGAATTGGGTACTCTGCTTTTTGATGTATTAACGGCGTTGGATGTGCAATTACAGTCGGAGGCGGATGTTAAACAATATACGCCTAAACAGGCGCAAGATTTATTGCAAAAGCGCTTAAGCTGCTTTTTTGATCAGCATCCCGGCAAAGTGACAGTCATGGTCAGTGATGATATGGTTGCCGATGCCTCTGCGGGAGCTGATAGTATCAAATTAAGTCAACATGCCAAATTCAGTGATCGTGATTTGAAATATCTTGAAGTGCATGAGGGTTGGGTACATGTTGGCACGACTCTAAATGGTGCCATGCAGCCTTATTGTTTTTTCCTCTCCAAAGGCTCACCTTCAAGTAGTGTGATTCAGGAAGGATTAGCGGTTATTACTGAGGTTGTTACTTTTTCCTCCTATCCTGGTCGGGTACGTAAAATAACAAATCGTGTTATTGCTCTTGATAAAGTAAGACAAGGGGCTAATTTTATTGACATCTATCGTTATTTTATTGAATGCGGCTTAACAGCAGACGATAGCTATAATCATGCTGTACGCGTATTTAGGGGCAGTACCCCTGAGGGAGGGCCATTTACCAAAGACTTGTCTTATGCAAAAGGGTTTTTATTAATTTATAATTACATGCGTTTTGCCATCAGTCAGCGTCGAATTGATTCTATCCCGCTTTTATTTACTGGTAAGCTGGTATTGGATGATCTACCTCTCTTAGGTGAGTTAAAAGAACGCGGACTTTTAATTCCGCCGGTGTATTTACCACCACCGTTTCGTGATCTTGCTGCACTGAGTGCATGGATGAGTTTTTCTCTATTCCTAAATAAATTTAGTTTGACTGAAATTCAGAAAAATTTTCGTTTTCTTCTTGTTTAAAGTGTGAATAGACATAGCTTGGGTTATTTCACATTTCGTCCGTTTAAGGGATGGTAGAAATGCCCCAGCTCTAATTCAGCAGGAGGATAGGATGGGTTTGTTAATCAACGGTCAATGGCAAGATAATTGGTACGATACTGCTAAAACAGAGGGTGCCTTCAAAAGAGAGTCAGCGCAATTCAGAAATGCAATTAGTCTGGAGTCCGATGCCCGTTTCCCGGCAGAAAAGGGACGTTATCATCTTTATGTATCGCTTGCCTGCCCTTGGGCTCATCGTACTCTTCTTTTTAGACAATTTAAAAAACTGGAAAATTATATTGGTCTGTCTATTGTTCATCCTCACATGCTTGAACAGGGTTGGGAGTTTAAAGCAGAAATGGGGGCTACAGGAGACCACTTATATGGCTTGCGCTATTTATATGAGCTGTATTGCAAAGCAGATCCTCATTATAGCGGTCGAGTGACTGTACCGGTCTTATGGGACAAAAAAGAAGAGACTATCGTTAGTAATGAATCAGCAGAGATTATTCGTCAATTTAACCAGGTTTTTAATCATTTAACGGGTGATAAACAAGATTTTTATCCCGCTGCCTTACGAGCGGAGATTGATGCGATCAATGACAAGATATACAACGCTGTCAATAATGGTGTCTATAAATGCGGTTTTGCAACTCGCCAAGAAGCCTATGAGCTCGCTTTTTATGAGTTATTCAAGGTGTTGGATGAATTGGATATTCATTTGAGCCGTCATGATTATTTGGTAGGCGGTCAATTAACTGAAGCAGATTGGCGTTTCTTTACTACGTTGATTCGTTTTGATGCAGTTTATTTTAGTCATTTTAAAACCAATCAACGGCGAATCAGTGATTACCCAGCGCTCCAAGCCTATTTACACAAGCTGTATCATTACCCTGGTGTACGAGAAACAGTTAATTTTTTGCATATTAAACAACACTATTATTTCAGTCATAAAACAATTAACCCTTCCCAGATTGTTCCGGTTGGGCCAAAACTTGATTTTGAATAGAATTTTACGTTGATCATCCTGGATTCACTGGATCTCTTTTGAACTCGCTGTAGTGAGAGTAGTTCCAGGAGACATGGCGCACAGAACCGCGTGTACACGTCAGTAGATGAGGATTCGAGTACTGTATCGACGAAGGAAGGTGCCCATGCAGTAGCCTTTTGAGAGAAGTCTACCAAGTGAGCTAGCGGGACTAAGGCAATTTATGCTTTAATAAGCCTTATTGTTAATGAAGTTTAAGGGTTCTGCCATGACCTTTGTTGTTACAGAAAGTTGTATTAAGTGTAAATACACTGATTGTGTTGAAGTATGTCCAGTGGATTGTTTTTATGAAGGTCCCAATTTTTTGGTCATTCACCCTGAAGAATGTATCGATTGTGCCTTGTGTGAGCCTGAATGCCCCGTTGATGCCATTGTTTCTGAGGATGATTTAACTGACGATCAAAAACAATTTTTACAACTCAATGCTGAACTTGCTAAAACCTGGCCGAATATCACTTCCAAAAAGGATGCCCCAGATGACGCTAAATCTTGGGAAGGTGTAGAAGGCAAGCTGCAATATTTAGAAAAAGAGTGGACGAAGTAATAAACTCGGCTGACGATGTCAGTAAGCATTGTCAGCGTGTATTGAGCAATAACGGCCGGCTTGCTACAGCCATTCCCGGCTTTGTAGCCCGTGCTCCTCAAGTGATTTTGTCTACTGCGATAGCCAAGGCTATTATGGAGAAATCAACCTTGGTTGCGGAGGCAGGAACAGGGACTGGAAAAACCTTTGCTTATTTAATTCCTTGTTTGCTAAGTGGCAAAAAAGCACTCATTTCTACTGCTACTAAAACGCTTCAAGATCAACTTTTTCATAAAGATCTACCCATGTTGGTACGTGCATTGGGTGTGGCCGTACGAGTACAAAATCTTAAGGGAAGAGCCAATTATCTTTGTCGTTATCGGGTCAATTTACATGCTGAAGAGGGGCGTTTTATTAATCCGCAATGTGCCCATGAGATTTTACATGTACGTGAAAAACTGCCCCAATTGACTGCCGGAGAACGTTCCGAATTACCCGAGATCAGTGAGGATTCACCCGTTTGGCCCTATGTTACTTCAACAACGGAAAATTGCCTTGGCAGTGAATGCGAGCATCACGCAACCTGTTTTTTGGTAAAGGCGCGTAAGCGAGCACTTGAATCGGATGTTGTTGTCATTAATCACCATTTGTTTTTTGCTGATTCTCGCTTAAAAGAAGAGGGGTTTGGTGAACTGTTACCTGGTGTTGATGTGGTTGTATTTGACGAGGCCCATCAGTTAGCAGAAATTGCCATGAATTTTAATGGTGAGCGCTTAGGTACGCGCCAGCTTCGTGATTTGGTAGACGATTTCTTACGTGAATGGCCGGTGCTTGATTTGGCGAATCAGCCATTGAAGAAATTGAGCTTCCAAATGGAGCAGGCTATTGAACAATTGCTGTGCGCTTTGACAGTACGTGAGGAACGTATCGCTTGGGAAGAATTGGAGCGCAATAAAGCATTTAGACAAAGTTGGGAGGCTCTGCTTGCTTTGGTTGATGAGTTATTGGATTGTGTATCTAAGGCAACGATTGAAGAGACTCCCGGTCTGGCACGATGTTTAAAACGATTGGAAGATTTCAAGCGGATACTGGGGCGTTTTAGCCAGACCGACAAAGCACAAATCCGTTGGCTGGAGCGTTTTAAGCACACCTTGGTTTTTCATGCCACGCCTTTTGATGTCGCCGAAGCGTTCCATAATCTGTTAACCCGACAACATTGCGCTTATGTCTTTACTTCTGCCACCTTAACAATGGCCTCTTCTTTTGATTGTTTTACCAAACCTTTAGGTTTAACCCAGGCCGAAACATTGTTACTGCCAAGTCCTTTCGATTATCAACAACAAGCCCTGCTATATTTACCTCGTGAATTGCCTGATCCTAAAGACAATCGTTATTACGATAGTCTGTTAGAGAAGGCTTTACCCGTTATTGATGCTTGTGGTGGGCGGTGTTTTTTCCTGTTTACCAGTCATAGAGCGTTAAAATTAGTTGCTCAACGACTGGCCAATACTTTAAAATATCCCCTGTTGGTACAAGGGGAAGAAGCCAAGCCAATCTTGTTGGCACGGTTTCGCCAGCTCGGTAATGCAGTACTTTTGGGTACAGCGACCTTTTGGGAAGGTGTGGATGTCAAAGGGGAGGCTCTCTCTTGTGTTATCATTGACAAACTGCCTTTTGCCAGCCCGGTTGACCCGGTGATACGTGGTAAAATGGCCTATCTAAAGTCACGTGGTTTATCTGGTTTCGATGAATTATCCTTACCCAATGCTGTTTTAGCCTTGAAACAAGGGATAGGGCGTCTGATTCGGGATAGCAGTGATCGAGGTGTATTAATGATTGCTGATCCACGGTTAACGGGTAGAGACTATGGTCGTTACGTTTTTGCAAGTTTACCTTCACTGCGTAAAACACGCGATGAGCAAACAGTATTAACTTTTATTCATGAATTGGCCTTACAAAATGAATCTATTGTCAATTGACACTTCAACAGAAAAAGCGTCTGTGGCCTTGGCATTAAATGGTGAGATTCGTTGTGAAGAACAGGCGGTACAGCGTCAGCACGCGCAGATGCTCTTACCGATGATTGACCGGTTACTGGCCGACAGTGAACTCTGTTTAAGCCAACTCGATGCAATTGTATACGGACGGGGCCCTGGTAGTTTTACTGGTTTGCGTATTGCCTGCAGTGTGGCCAAGGGATTGGCTTATTCTCACGATTTGCCTTTATTGCCGGTCAGTAGCCTGGCTGCTATAGCCAATGAAGTACGAGTTCAGAATAGGTTAGCAAAGGATGCTGCTATACTGGCCGTTCTTGATGCTCGGATGAATCAGCTTTATTGGGGTTGTTTTGCTGGTGATGCGAACGAGAGCAAAGAGCAGGTTTGTGATGCTGCTGATATTCATGTACCTGGTGAAAAAAAATTCGTTTTAGCTGGTGTTGGTTTTGATGCTTACTTGCGGCAATTACCGGTGTCTTTACATACACGGCTTGTGAATCATTTTACAATCTACCCCCATGCACAAGCAATGATTCGCCTTGCCTTAAGTGGTGAGGTAAAAGCGGTTAGTGCAGCAGAGGCATTGCCTGTTTATGTGCGCAATCAAATAACGCAAGGAGAAACACGTGGATAAACGTTTGTTAGAAATCTTGGTTTGCCCGCTATGTAAAGGAAAATTGCTGTTAAAAGAAAATGAGTTGATCTGCCGTTTTGACCGTTTAGCGTATCCTATTCGTGATGGGATCCCGGTGATGTTGGAGCAAGAAGCACGTTTGATTCCTTTAGAGGAAAAGGAACGTTTATGAGTATTGATTTTCATGTGATTATTCCTGCACGTTACCAATCTACGCGGTTGCCTGGCAAGTTATTGATGGAATTGGCGGGTTATACAGTAATAGAGCGGGTCTATAGGCAAGCGCTGAAAGCAAATCCTAAATCAGTCATTATAGCGACAGATAATGAGTTGATTGCGGAGCACGCCAGTCATTTTGGTGCGCAAGTATGTATGACTGATCCGGCTCATGAGACAGGTACTGATAGAATTGCTGAGGTAGTGGCACAGGGTCAATTTCTGCCCGAGGACATTATTGTTAATGTTCAGGGCGATGAACCTTTAATAGCGCCAGAGCTTATTTCACAGGTTGCACATAATTTACATCATTCCCCATGCCCTGTGGCAACATTATGTTGGCCAATTGATCATTATGAACAATTAGCGAATTCTAATGTGGTGAAAGTAGTACGTGATTGCCATAATAACGCACTTTATTTCTCTCGAAGTGCGATTCCAGCCCATCGTGATGAACCTGGCAGTATTAAACACGTTTTTCGCCATATTGGGTTGTATGCTTATCGGGCGGCTTTTTTACTTGATTTTGTTACTTGGCCTGTATGCGAGCTGGAAAGCCATGAAGCGTTAGAGCAACTCCGTGTTTTATGGTCTGGGCATAAAATTAGAGTCGATGACGCCTGTTTACAACCGTTACAAGATATAAATACCCAAGAAGATCTGGTGATGGCTCACAAGTGGGTGAAAGAACTAAGTTAGGCTTACACCACAGTAATATTATTAGATTTCTCGGAACACACTACAGAAAGAAAAATGCAAGAACGGTCAGATTTGAGCACAGGTCGCGAGAAAATTTTTTTAAAAATGCGCAGCATAGCTATCTATGTGAGTAGGTTTTAGAAAAATTTCTCGCAAGATCTGCCCAATAGGACCGTTCTTTTTTATCCCATGGTTTGGGGATAAGAGCCAAGTAGAGTCATCATGACCGACATACTGCCAAGATCATCCAGGGCTGCCTTGATATGGGGTTCTGTCTGGTGTCCCTCAAAATCAATAAAAAAGAGATAGCTCCAATTACGATGTCGGTAAGGACGTGATTCAATCAAGGTCATGTTAATATTGTATTTAGCGAAAGGAGCAAGCAGATGAAGCAGACTTCCCGGCTCATGCGGTGTGGAAATAATAAGTGAAGTCTTATCATGACCACTCGGAGTAGGTAATTGTTTACCGAGTATGATAAAGCGAGTGGTGTTGTTTGCGTAGTCTTCAATATGTTGATGTAATTTTTGCAATTGATAAATTTCTGCGGCTTTATCGCTGCAAATAGCTGCCGATTCAGGTTCCTGGGCCGCAAGTTGAGCGGCAAGACCATTACTAGCGACTTCTTTTAGGGTTACCTGGGGATAACGAGTGGCCAGCCAGCGCTGGCATTGAGCTAGCGTTTGTTGATGGGCATAAATAATTTTCAACGGCTTTTCAGAGTCGAGACGGGCAAAATGATGATGAATACGCAGCGATATTTCGCCGCAGATCTGGAGATCACTGGTAATCAGATTATCCAGAGTGATATTAACCATGCCCTCGGTACTGTTCTCAATAGGGACAACACCATAGTTAGCATTACCATTTGCCACTTGCTTAAAGACTTCAGCGATCGATGCTTGAGGTACCATGTTAACGCTTTCGCCAAAATGTTTCTCAACCGCTTGCTGCGAAAAAGTTCCTTCAGGACCAAGGTAAGCAATGGACAATGGTTGTTGTAAGGCAAGACAGGCTGTCATAATATCGCGAAAGATACGGGCGACCTCATGATCTGGCAATAAACTATTATTATTGGCTACGATGGAGCGCAAGATTTGTGCTTCGCGCTCAGGGCGATAATAAACAGGATTCTGTTGCTGTTGCTTAATCTTGGCTACTTCCACAGCCAAGGCCGCACGATCGCGTATTAACTCAAGGATCTGCTGATCAATTTTATCAATTTCTATGCGTATTTGTGCAAGTTTGTCTGTCATGGCTGTAGACCCCCTTAATAAACGTCTCTCATGGCAGCGAGTTTTGAAAGAAGTTCAATGAATACCCTGGAGTCAACTTACAAAGCTGCAGTATAAAATAGCAGCCTTGCCGGGCAAACCCCTTATTTTATATCCAACCTTTTTTTACGCAGATAGAGTAAAAATGCGGGAAAGATCATGATTAGGATACCACTCGCAAATACTAAACGGAAATGACCAGCCCCCCCCATATCCATACTGCTTTCAGGAGGTATAAACCCGACGACCAGTGTCATTGCACAACCGATAAGACCCAGAACACAGGTTAAATAATAACCGACTCGCCCGCCAGGAATGACAAAAGGACGAGGCATGTGGGCAAATTTTTTCTTTAAACGCCAAGCACCAATGAACATTAAAACATACATCATGATATAGAGTTCAGTACTTAGGGCGGTAAACAACCAATAAATAGCATTGATCGAAGGAAACAATAGAAAACCGCTGCAGAGGAAGGTAACCAGTACAGCTTGAAGAATTAAGATCCGCGAGGCGATACCATGTTTATTTCTACGATAAAGCCAATGAGGTAAAAAACCATTATCGGCGGCAAGTAACAAACCTTTGGCAGGTGAGATAATCCAGTTCACCATACTACCCAGGCTGCCAAGTAATAATAAGATAACAATGACAGGCATTAGAGCTGTTAAATGGTAGGATTTAAAAAAGTTAGAGAACGCTTGCATCACGCCATCCACCAAGCTTATTTTTTCTTGTGGAAGCACAAAGGCAATAGCCAATGAGCCAAGAATCATAGTTGTCAGGATCAGGGTTACCGAGAAGAGCATGGCACGGGGGAAATTACGCTGAGGATCCCGCACATTACGTACGTGTACGGCTGCTAATTCCATACCGAGAAAAGAGGTCATAATTGCTGTTAAGGACACCCATGACTGACTATCCTTCCAATGCGGAATCAGGTTATGCCAGCTCAAATCAATAGCGATAGGATTACCTTTGAGGAGCCATATAAGAGCAAGGAGTATAATAAACCCCATAGGTAGAATCATACCTACTACAGCACAAAAACTGGCGAAGGCTGCTGAAGCACGTAAACCAGCCAGTCCCAGAATAGTGAGTGACCAGAAAACGACTAAAATGACGCCAATTAAATAGTATTTGTTCTGTGCAAGCTCTGGATTAATTAAATAAGCCAGGGTTCCGGCAATAAACGAGAGTATCGTTGGGTACCAGACCATGGTATTGATCCACTGCAGCCAAATGGTAAAAAAAGCAGCAGTTTCACCAAAGGCATGTTTAACCCAACTATAGATCCCACCTTCTTCTTCAGACCAGGTAGATGATAGTTCAGCGGAAACCAAAGCAACCGGAATGAGAAATACCAGGGCTGAAAAGGCAAAAAAGAAAATCAGTGACGAACCAAAAAGCGCAGTTGCTGGCAAATTACGGATACTGTCAATGGCACCTGTAATTAATAAAACGAGTGCCAGTACAGAAATTTTTTCGGAAGACCAGGCTTTCATAGTAGTTGACAGTCCCAAGACAGTATTGGCAAAAAGATAAGCATTATAAGTGAATGCAGGAAGTGATGAAAAGCATTTTTTCTGTAAAGTCAGTAGTTCAGTGGAAATTTTAAAAAATCATGAGGTGGTATATAAAAAACATAACGCACCAGTCAGGGTATTTTTGTTATAGTTATTTGTTTTGATTACTAAAGGAGCAAGGATGTTTGGTTTTTTTAATCGGGAAAATAAGTTACGTGCACTTATGCAAGCGTTGAACACTGCGGCGCTTTTTGTTGCTCTGAATGAGATGGCCAGTGATCCTGAGCATGCATGGGCGTGGGGCTTGGATGCCTTGACTTACTTTGTGAGTATTCTAGCTTTGGTAGAAAAGCCTTCTCCACTTGGCAATGCGGGTTCAATTGCTCTAAATTTTATGTGTTTAGGCGCTGTTTTTAATGACGTTGCATCTGGATGCGGTGTGTTGTCTAATCTCACCAATCTATTTAAAACGGCAGCCCATTTGGGAAACATTGTTATACCGGTTGCAACTGCCGAACGCAAACCCGCTCAAGTACCACAAGCTACTCTGTAATTAAAGATGACCGTGCGCCGTAATCAGGATACGGCGTGCAGAGGCATGATTACGGTGTTCGCAAAGGTAGATTCCCTGCCACTGCCCTAATGCCAGTTGGCCTTTCTGTAAAGGGATGGTCAGACTCACCCCCAGGATTACATTTTTTATATGTGCTGGCATATCATCCTCACCTTCCAGTGTATGACGATAAAGGCTGTTTTTATCGGGTATTGTTTTATTGAAAAAAGATTCCAAATCCAGTGGCACATCCGCGCAGGTATTCTCACTGATAGCGAGTGAGGCGGATGTGTGTTGCAGAAAGAAATGCACCAAACCAGTATGTATGGGGGGCATTGCAAGCAAAGCTTGTTTTATTTCCGTGCTAATAAGGTGGAACCCGCGTGATTTTGGCGTTAGACAACATTCGCTCTGCCAGTATTGTGGTGTCTTGGTGGTATTTTTATCCATGGCGATAACCATCACGGCATGCAGGTGAGTTAGTGGTGGTTCTATGGCGAGTTTCCCATTCTTCCTTAGTATATAAATGCAGACTTAAAGCGTGTAAACCGTTATTAAATTCTTGCGACAATAACCCGTTAACTAAACGATGGCGCGCGATGAGAGTTAATTTAGCAAATTTTTCAGAGACAATGACGAGCTTAAAATGGGTTTCAGCACCTACAGGGACATGATGTTTATGGGACTCATCTTCAACAGTCAGAAAGAAAGGGTTTAATTCTGTAGAGAGTAAGTCAGTGATTCGTTGTTCGCGTGACATAAATTTTTGCCATTAAATGACTCAGGATTGCTAAAGTATACGCATTACATGACCTATTGTCATATTTTGGTTGCCCGCCAGGCTCTTTGGCAAGGCGTTTATTTTTCCAAACTGCGGTAGAATACCAAATATTGACAGTGAGCATTTTGCAACTTAAAAATTTAACTTTCAGAGGCTGAAAAGGTTATAACACATTTTCTTAAGGGTTTCTTAGTGCAAAAAGATGAATTTTCTCAGTCTGCTCATTGAAATATTCTATGATTTCCCCTAAGGTGACACTTTATTTTATTAGCAACGATGGGTTAAGGAGCAGGGTATGAAACAAAAGGGTTTCACTCTTATTGAGTTGATGATCGTCATAGCTATTTTAGGGATTCTCATCTCTCTTGCAGTTCCTGCTTATCAGGATCACCTAATGAAAGCTCGGGTCGTAGAGGGTTTAAATTTAGCTTCTACAGCAAAGAGTGCTGTCGCTGAAACAACCTCGTCTGATCATGCTTTGCCTGCTACTCAGGAAGCAACGGGTTATACGAGTCCTGCCCCCACTCCGAATGTTAAGTCAATTACTATAGGGGCTAAGGGTGTGATTACTATCACTTACACTCCAAAGGCAGGCGACGGCACTATATTACTTGTTCCGACTCTCCAGTCTACTGGTGAGTTAACCTGGACTTGTAATACAGGAACTTTGGCGTCTAAGTACCGTCCAGCGAGTTGCCGCAGTTAACCCGTTTTGAGAAACCAGCAAAGTCTTTACTCTCAACTAACTGGGTTCTCGTTATCCTGTTAGTTGATTAGGAATTTTAGGCGTATTGACTTTGACTGGCCCCTTGTTGTTGCCTAGTATGGAAAAAAAACCCGATCTGCCAGCAGGCTTCGTGTCAGATACTTCACTAACGGTTGTTGCGGGGGAAGGGGTTAACAACCCTGCGATTAGTTCTTGTAAACCATAGGTGAATATTTTTAAGGATTCCAGGGCGTCATTTTGTTGTGCCTGTTCTTTTCTTAAGGCTGTGACTTCCGATTTGAGTGCAGTAATGGCATGTACCGTATGATATTCTGCTTTCTGGAATTTTCCGCGCAAGGTTTGAGTGCTTTCTCGGACCTGCGTATGGACTGATTTTGGGGGATGGGCAGCAGATTTGGATCGGGGTGTAGCCTCCTGGAGTGCTCCAAGAAAGGTTGCGACCTGGCTTTCTGTGGATTCATCTTTACATTCTTTTATTTTACCGCCAATAGATAACTCAAACACCTGATCACTATACATGGTGGCTGTCTTTTTAATTGTATCTGGTTCCCATGCTTGGATCTCTGCTTGATAACATAGGGTCAAGGAGCGTGCAAATAATTCAGCCATTTTTTTTGCATGATCGGGATTGCGTAATATCTCCAAAATATTTTGCGTTCTTTTATCTTCAAAATGCCCCAAAACAGTGCTACCTATTTCCTTCAGCGTAAAAGATGCAATGGTGTCAAGTAAAGAACCGACTACAGGAACACTCCCGAGCAAACTACCAACTACGGAGGAAGATAGCTCGACAGCTTTTTCTCCCAACCCAGCTTTTTTCTCGACTAATTGGCTAAAAATAGAAATGACACCAATAATTTTTGCCCATAATACGATATAGCTGGTGTTATAAAATAAGCTTGTTTTTTCATCGCTATGAATTTTTTTAAGGTCAACCAGCTTTTGTGTTTTGCCATCCAAATACTCTTGTATCAACTCATCCTGTACTGGGATGTGTGCAGCTAATTCAGCCTGGAGTCGCTCTTGTTCATGACGCAGGATAGCCATGAATTTTATTTCCAGCTCACTGACTAAGTTGGTAAAAACTTCGCCATTTAGCAGTTGATTAAACAAATCCAGAATATCTTTTTGGAGGCGTTGGGTTTTTTCATTGATCTGTTTTTCTATTTCTGCAGAAACCTCCCCTCGCTGCCTTTCTAAACTCTGTTCCAACTCTTGCAGTTTAAGATGCAGATCATTCACTTCTGAGCTGGTACTCATTGAGGCGCCACATAATTCCAAGGCTTCTGCATACTGTAGCGTCTCTTCTTGCTCCTTGACGGATACCTCCAATAACTCTACCAGCCCTGAATTTTTACGTTGTAACAGTTTATTATTTTCTTCAAGGGCAGTGACTTTTGTCTGTTGATATTCCCCTCTTATATTAACTAATCGAAGTTGTTCTTCTATTAATTCAATATGTTTTTTTTGCTGGTCTCGTTCTCTATTTAATCGTCTAATTTCTTGTTGCAGTAGAATAATTTCTTGAGTTAGAAATTCATTTTCAGCTCTAACAACGTCCTGTTGTTTGGTAGCGATATCTTGAGAGGTTTCTATGATGGAATCATAAGCAGGTGGTTCGTCATCGGTGGGAAGGTTGGGCAGTTGATTAAACGGCATAAAGCAGACTCCCTTGCTATATACTGAATCTAAAATAATAATTAGCAAAAAGGGAGAAAGCAAATTTATCGATAAAAGCTCAAAGTATAGAGAGCCCATTGATAAAAAATGATTATAGGATTTTTTACCTGGATGCAGTGATCATCCAGGTAAGATGGCAGGTTTTTATCCCTAAAGTTTTTGCGCTACTAACTGATTTTTCAAACGCACATACTCAGGTAAGCCATTTTTATAAGGAGGATAAGCTTCACCCTGAATGAGAGGTGCTAAATAACGGCGGCAAGCCTCAGTAATACTCATCCCATCTGCTCCAATAAATTCTGCCGGCATGGATTTTTCCTGATTGGCTACCTCTGCCAGAGAGACATGATCAATGGACCAGCGATAGGGTGAATCTTGTTCGCGTTTAATAATCGGCATAATGGCATTATGGCCGCTTAAAGCCAATTCAACGGCTGCTTTACCCAGGGCATAAGCTTGCTCAAGGTCGACTTGGGAGGCAATATGACGTGCCGCACGTTGCAGGTAGTCAGCAACTGCCCAATGGTATTTATAACCGAGTTCAGTTTTTACCAGCTGCGCAATCACTGGAGCAACGCCACCTAACTGCGCATGGCCAAAGGCATCCCGTAAACCGGCATCACTTAAAAATTGTCCTTCTTCATTCCGAATACCTTCAGAAACAACAACAACACAATATCCATATTTTTTTACACAATCGTCCACTTTCTTCAGGAAAGCTTGCTGAACAAAAGGGACTTCAGGAAATAGAATAATATGAGGTGGCTCTTGAGCATTTTGGCCTGCCAAACCACTGGCAGCAGCGATCCATCCTGCATGACGACCCATCACTTCAAGAATGAACACTTTAGTTGAAGAGGCTGCCATGGAAGCGACATCAAAACCGGCTTCCATGGTGGAAATTGCCACATATTTTGCAACTGAACCAAAACCGGGGCAAGTATCGGTGAAGGGTAAATCGTTATCCACCGTTTTGGGAATGCCGATACAGGTAATAGGATAGCCCATGCTGCTTCCTAATTTGGATATCTTATGAGCTGTATCTTGCGAGTCACCGCCACCATTGTAAAAGAAATAACCAATATTATGTGCCTTAAAGACATCAATCAAACGTGCATATTCAGCGCCATCATCTTTCAATTTATAACGGCATGAGCCAAAAGCCCCTGACGGTGTATGCATCAGTTTTGCAATGTCTTCAGCGCTTTCCAAAGACGTATCAATCAATTGTTCATTGAGGGCTCCAATAATGCCATTTTGAGCCGCGTAGACTTTCGCTATTTTATCAGAATGAAGGCGTGCTGTTTGAATAACACCACAAGCTGAAGCGTTAATAACCGCTGTCACCCCGCCTGATTGGGCATAAATTGCATTTTTAATCGACATAATTTCTCCGTGATAAACAGTCATTTAGAAGGACTGGCTTGATACAAATTGTCAAATTCATCAATAACTTCATCAATGCTTTGAATAAGTTCTGCAAAGGCTGATTTTAACTCGTCTATTTTTTTCACTTGCTTGGCTTGTTTTTCCAAACGAGTGACTTGTATTTGCAGGTGGGGAACGCCACAAAAGCAGCAAGCGCCATGCAATTTATGAGCGGCATTTTCCAGGCCTTTTACATCTTTATCATGCATGAGTTTAATAAATTCCTGGCGATTTTTTCTTAATTCCTCGACAAAACGGACAAGAAATTCCTCGGCCAGGGCTTTATTACCAGAGACCTTTTGTACACATAGTTGCCAGTCTATCGCGGAAGGTTTTGCCTTTTTTATAATTCGTAATAGATGGTTAAGTAATTGTGTTTCGTCTATTGGTTTTTGCAGACAAAGATCAACCCCTGCCTTTTTTAACTTTTCGTTACTGAGTTCAGTACTGTTCGCACTTATCACAATAATTGGCGTCTGCTTATTTAACATTGATTTGTGACGGATAAGATGTGCCGCATCGAGTCCATTCAGTTTGGGCATTTGCAGATCGAGTAAGATCACATTGTATCGTTTACTTTGACAGGCAGTTACTGCTTCTTCGCCATTATCGACCGTTTCAATACTACTATGCTCCCCTAAGAGCGAATTGAGCAACATGCGATTAACGGGATTATCTTCGGCGATTAAAATATCCGGGCGTGCGACGCGGAGTTGGGAGCGCAATTGATCGAGCTCTTGATTGGCTGTTGAGACTTGAGTAACTTGGTTAATAAGGGATTCAAGGATGTCATGCAATTTTTGAATACTAATGGGTTTGAATAAAAAGGCCCTGGCGCCAAGGGCTTCAGGTTCATGGATGAGCCATTTAGAGACGAGAATACAATCGATAGATTGTTTACGAATTACTTGGGCGACTTGTTTTTCACAACCTTCATTCACATTGATAAACGCTAAAGAACAATCAGTGTGTTCAGTAAACGCCTTTTCAAGCTGATTAAAGGTATTGATGCGCACACACTCAATTCCCCAATAACCCAGGCCATTGCACATCGCTTCCAGATATAAAGGATTATCATCATAACAAAGGACTTTGAGGTGGCCAAACCGGTGGCTTTGATGTTTTTCAACTTCATAAGCAGCCAGTTTTTCCAGTTTGACTCGTACAGAAAAAGTTGAACCTTTATTGGGTTCGCTGGTCAGTGAAATGCGCCCTTGCATGGCCTCAGTGAGTTTCTTGCAGATAACCAAGCCCAAACCTGAACCACCAAAACGACGTGTAATAGTCGTATCTGCCTGGTTAAAGGCATGAAACAACTTGCCTTGATCTTCAGTTGAAATGCCAATGCCGGTATCAGTGACTGATAGGCATAAGGTGTAATCTTTATCGCTTTCCTGCTCAATACAAGTACGAATAAGAACATAGCCATGATCAGTGAATTTGACTGCGTTACTGACTAGATTGGTAATAATTTGCTTCAGCCGCAAAGGATCGCCGAGCACTGTTTTGGGAACATTAATTTCAGTGGCAGGAATGAGATCGATTCCTTTTTTATGCGCATTAGGGGTCGTTAGTGCCAATACCTCATCAATGCAAGCGCGGATATCGAGAGGTATGCAATCTAAATGCAATTTGCCTGCATCCATTTTTGAATAATCCAATATGTCATTAATAATCGCTAATAAATCTTGCGCAGAGGATTTAATTGTTTTGACATAATCTAATTGCAAGCTGTCTAGCTTGCTTTCCAATAGTACATTGGTAAAACCAATGACACCATTCATCGGTGTGCGGATTTCGTGACTCATATTGGCAATAAATTCAGATTTTTGCCGGCTTTTCTCTTCAAATTTCTTTTTTTCTAGCGATAATTGAATATTCTTTTCTTCCAGCAATTCCAGGCTTTGTTGTAAATCTGCCGTGGCCGTTTCAATATGGTGATTCAGTTCGTGGACGTTATTTAAGTATTGTTTTTGCAGATGGGCACAACCTTGCTCAATAATCCCTAGTTCACCGGGACTTGATACTTTTATCTGTGTTTCAAATTCATTGCTGAGTATTTGTTTCATACTGCGGCGTAAACGAGAAATCGGAAGGTAAATTCGTTTTGAGAGAAAATAATGGATCGTCAAGCTGATTAACAAACCCAGCAACGTGATAAAGATAGTAATGATGTACATCTGATAACGTTTAATCAGTACGGATTGAGTATCAATGTCGATAGACAGCCATCCTAAAATATCGTCTGCTTGAGGGGCGATAGGGTTGCTGGATATTTTAAAAGGGATAGTTGAGTAGAGATTAAATTTAGGAATAGTAACAGGCGCTAAAAAGTTAATAAGGTAGGGTTTTATTTGTTTTCTTTCGATATAGTCGCCAGTAAATTCAGGTGGTCTAAACGGTTTGTGAATAGAATGTTTGCCGCCCCGGTAGGCTAACAATTGACCGTGGGCACCGTAAAAAGCCAATGCTTTAATTTCGGGATTCACTGTGGAAGCATTAATTAAGCCTTGTAAGGTTCTATTATCATTGCGCATCATGGCAAATTGGGCGGCTGGTAAAAGTTGGCGGATATAAGCCTCGCCCAGACGCGACATATGTAATTCCAAATCTTTGTTAAATTGGCCATTGTAAAAGACTGCAAACAGGAGGGCGACCAAAAGGACGGGTATTAGCGTAGTAATTCGTAATTGGTATTTTATACCGAGTCTTTTCATGCAGAGTACCTGTTGTGAATCAAATGATAGACGTTGGGCACAGTGATTTTCCTGTATAAGGCAAAGACGTAGAGCGCATTTGTTTATTTTGCGTTGCTGGTAAAGTGGGCTATTATAGCGCGATTGTTTAATTGCTTACAACGGAGCATCTGGATGGTAGTGAGAACCCGCTTTGCCCCAAGTCCTACCGGTTTTTTACATGTGGGTGGTGTACGTACCGCCTTGTTTTCCTGGTTATATGCCAAACGTCATCATGGCGAATTTATATTGCGTATTGAAGATACAGATCAAGAGCGTTCAACGCAGGAGTCTGTGCAAGCAATTCTGGATGGTATGGCGTGGTTAGGATTAGATTATAACGAGGGTCCCTTTTACCAAACGAAACGTTATGCGCGTTACCAAGAGATTGCCCAGCAATTATTGAATGAAGCGAAGGCTTACTGTTGTGTTTGTAGTAAAGAGCGCTTGGAAGCGTTGCGCGAAACGCAGCTCGCTAACAAGGAAAAGCCACGTTATGATGGCCATTGCCGCGATAAAAATTTGCCTGCTACCGGAAGCCATGTATTACGCTTTAAGAATCCTCAAACGGGAATTGTCTCATTTACTGATCAAGTTTATGGCGATATTCATGTCGATAATAATGAGCTGGATGATTTGATTTTGGTACGTTCCGACGGCAATCCAACCTACAATTTTGCTGTAGTAATTGATGATTGGGATATGCAAATTACTCATGTTATTCGTGGTGATGATCACATCAACAATACGCCGCGGCAAATTAATTTGTTTAAGGCTTTAAATGCACCAGTACCTGTGTTTGCGCATCTACCAATGATTCTTGGTGACGATGGCAAACGCTTATCAAAACGGCATGGCGCAGTGAGTGTTTTGCAATTTAAAGAGTTGGGTATTTTACCGCACGCTTTATTAAATTATCTGGTTCGGCTGGGGTGGTCCAATGGTGATCAGGAAATTTTTAGTGTTGCAGAAATGATTGCCAGCTTTGATTTAAAAAACGTCAGCCGCGGTGTATCCAGTTTTAATTACGATAAGCTTTATTGGTTAAACCAACATTACCAAAAGAGTGATTCAGCAGAAACGGTTGCTGAGGCTTTACGTTGGCATTTTATTCAGCAAGGTATCGATTTAAGCCAGGGGCCAAATTTGGTTGATTTAGTCCCTACTCAGGCCGAACGTTGCAAAACCCTGGTAGAGATGTGTGAGAAGAGCCGTTATTTTTACCAGGATACTATCGACTATGATGAGGAAGCTGTAAAGAAGCATCTGCGTCCAGTCGTTTTGGCTCCGCTTGAAGCGCTCTATTTGCGTTTGCAGGAGTTAAAAAATTGGGAGAAGGATGCCTTACAAACCTGCATCAATGACGTGAGTGCCGAATTTGATATGAATTTAGGGAAAATAGCTCAGCCTTTGCGTGTTGCAGTAACTGGCAGCAGTATGTCACCGGCAATTGATATGACCCTTAGTCTGTTGGGTAGACAACGCACTTTAACACGCTTGGAACAAGCATTGCAGCGTATTCGCGTACGTGCTTCCAGTGCCGAATAGCGACATTGTAATTTAAGGAGTGGGGAAGTCTTTCATTGCTTCCTCATTCAGATCAATTACTTGCTTTGTCGGTATTCGAGGCGTTTGAAAATAGGCAATAGTCCACGCTAAAGGTCGCGTTAGACAACAAGCTCCTGCACAAAGTCCAACGAAGAATGAAGCTGGGACAGAGCTTATAAATGCCAATTTAGTTTGATCAGGAATATCATCATTGGCTCTTAGAATAAAATAAATCCCGACATGTAATCCCGTTAAGCCAAGTCCGAGTGCCCAACTTAATAATTTGCTGAACCATCCTTGTTGCTGAAGTTCAGAACTGAGTTCCTCTATTTTTTCTTGCCGCTCCTCCAGTTGGAGAAAATAATTTTTTTCACGTTCTGAGACCAATTGATCAATGATTGGCTGGATATGCTGCGTTACGATTTCAGGAGGCAGCTCTTTATTACGTAAGTCAAAGAACAGATGGCGTTGGTTAACGGCTTGCCCGGCTAACGTTTTTAAGCTAGGGACTTGAAACTTGGGAGTCGTTTTGAGGGTACGGCTAGAGGCAGGGGAATCGTGGGGTGAAGATGTTGGATTTGGCATCGTATCTCCTTAGAGTAGTTGACCAGCGATCATTCTCTCGTGGTATCTGTCTATTTTTCAAGGCAGAATGAATTTTTGTGTCATTGAGTGTAATTAATTTCATTAAACGCGGTTCTTGTATAATGTTCTGCTTAAATAATTCTAGCTATACTCATCGCAGAACTTCCTTTTGAGTCCTGTTATGACACAAAATTCAACTGAAGAAATTGACCAATTTAATCAACAGGCATTGAAGCAAGAGTTAACTGCCGCACTCATTATTCATGATCAACTGGTTGCAATGACTCAGGATATAGCTGCGAATTATCATTCTGATCAAACGCAAGAACTGCAAAAGAGAATCCTCGATATTGCTGGGCAAAGTCTTAAAGGCATGTTGCACGCTGATTCCACCGATGCATTTACTATGCATCAGAACAGGTTAAGCCGTTTGCTGACAACTATAAAAGAGAAATTGGCTTTGGAGGGAGATTTTGACCAGGCTTTGGAAGATTACCGTTTCTTTCATTATATCCATCGAGCCCTGCGTAATGTCTCGTTAAAAACTGGCAAAGACTTTCTAGGTGATTTGCCACGTTGGTTCAAGAGCCACCCCTATTACAACCATTGGCAGGAGAAATTAGTCCAGTTAACAGCGCAGGAGAAAGCAGCTGCTTTTGAGTCCTATAAAAAGGGATTGATTGAAGAATTATTCATTAAAGAGTCTTATCAAGATTTAGCAAACATCGCTTCTTTGGCATTAATTGAAAAGAATAGTCGTTTGCTCGCTGAGCTGCGCTTGTCTTATTTGGAGGGCGCAAACAATCGAAAAAAACTTTTTACCGATCTGGGATGGATGGGTTTAGGGGTTTTATTGGTTGCGGCGGCAACTGTTTTAGGTCTTGCCTTCCCCTTGTTAGTAGTACCTGGTTTTGTAGTAGGTGCGGCTGTTCTAGGTTACGGAGTGATAGATTTTTCCAAGGAGAGCGCCAATCTTTACTCTGAAGTTTACAATAGACCACTAGGTGATCGTGAGATATCAGCTGAAACGCTAGTTGAATTAAGGCATCTGGAGAACCAGATTGATGGATTTGAGGTGGAGCCGTTTATTGCAAATCAGGACTTATTGGCCGAGCAATGGTCAACAGAAAAAAAATGGATGAAAGGGGCTGGTTACGCGGCTTCTTTTGCAGGTTTTGCGCTTGCTTTTGCTGGCTTAGCTTTTCTGATTCCCGGAGTAGGGGTTCCAATAGCTGCTGTTCTAATTGTAACAGTCTTGGCTGCTGTTATTACTGCAGTCGCTGCTTTACTTATAGGCGTAAAAATTATGCGGGAGCGGCAAGAATTACAAAAGCGTCGGGAAGAGGTCGACAAACAAACCGAGAGTGATGATCGATTACTCGCGGAGGTGGACTTGGGGATGTTGAAACCTTCCGAGTCGTTGCGGAACAGTTTTACTGTTGTATTTGAAAAAGAGCAGGAAGCGAATAGACGAGAAGTCAAAAAACTGGCGCTTACACCTAAGCAACGAAGGGAGGCTTTTTTTCATGAAAATGAGGATGAAAGTGAGGGTATAAAAGAGACTGAGAATGGGCATAATCAAAAGATGGATAAAGGTGATTCAAGCGAAGAGGGTGGCGCTAAATCACCAGGTAAAAATTGAAATTAAACATTGTATAATATCTTTGTTTTAACTAAAAAAACAATGACTTTTCATTTTAAAAATTACCAATAAAAATCATGGTATTTTCTTGTTGATATTTTAAAATATTTTTTGTTTTAGTATATCGAAATATGGGTAATTAATCCTTTGCAATTGCATGACAATTTTTATATTTTTTTTGACTTCCACACGGGCAAGGTTCATTGCGGGATATTTTTTGCTTTAAAGTGGATTTTCCTGTTTTAGGTGGCAGGCTGTCGGTATAAAACCAAGAGCTATTATGACGTTGAAATTGACTCAATTCATGAATAGTTTTAACGGAATTTTTTTCCATATATCTCGCAATAAACTCTACAAAACCGGTGTTTTCGTCCTTCGGATCTAGATAGCTGGTAATAACTTGCAGCCCCAACCATTTTACTCGTTTTGCCCACAGGGCTGTCTCCTGGTCATTAAAACCCACTAAGGGTTTACCCAGCATCGTTTTTCTTAGGTAATCAACCCTGGCCTGGCTATACGCAGTATAACGAGATCGCATTAATGCTTCCGGTGTTTTAGCTATTTCCTGTTTCTCCAGGTAGGAACCGCAACAAGCCAGGTAATCAGTTGGTAAACCGCAGGGACATTGATTCATCTCGTTAACTCCAGTGATTATTGATTAGTACTCATGCAAAAATCCGATCGTTTCGTTAAATTTTGATTTTAATTCGGTCAGCCAGTGAGGCTAAGTTCCCGCGTTAAAATCAAATTTTGCCTCGACCGGGACGTTTTTCGTAAAGTCCAGTTGGTAAGAGGTCTGTTCACAGTGAATTATATCGTGAGTATAATCGCCGTCACCAAGTTATTATCTATGACTTCTTTAGAAACTCGACTGCCTTGGAGTATCGTTTGGTCTATCCGGTGCTCGAATCCTCATGTACTGGTGTGTACACTGCGGTTCTGCGTACGGTTTCTCCTCGCTCCTCTCTCACTGCAGCGAGTTTCGAAAGAAGTCTATTAAGTAGATTATGCTCGTTGTGGTTTTACTAAAGGAATAAACAAACATGATTACCTTATACCAATTTCCTGGAATGTGGGGTTTGCCTAATGCAAGCCCTTTTTGTTTGAAAATTGAAACTTATTTGCGTATGGCAGAAATTCCTTACGAAATTAGGTTTGTTAGGGATCCACGAAAAAGTCCGAAGGGGAAGTTGCCTTTTGTTAAAATTGACCAAAAATTAATTCCGGATAGTGAGATAATTATTGATTATCTTAAGGGAAAATTTGGCGATGTATTGGATAAAAATTTAAATACTGAGCAAAAGGCATTATCAGCTCTTCTGGATGATGTATTTTCTGAACGATTATATTGGATCATGCTTTATATGCGTTGGCAAGTTGATGCTGTATGGCCTCTTTTGCGAGATACTTTTTTTGGGGACTTATCGTTTTTTAAAAAATTTTTTTTACCAGGAATGATACGAAAAAATATGCAGAGAGCCTTGTATTTTCAAGGTACTGGTCGACACAGTTATGATGAAGTATTACAGATGGGATATAAAACATTGGATGCAATAGCATCTGTTCTCGGTGAAAAGAAATATTTTCATGGTACAGAGCTCACGAGTATTGATGCAACAGCCTTTGGTTTTTTAGCGAATATTGCTTGGTTTCCTTATGACTGTAATTTAAAAACACATTTACATAAACATAAAAATATCCTCTTTTTCTGCGATAAAATGTGGTCTACTTTTTATCCTGAAATATCCAAACCCTTTATGATCACTAATTTTTAGTACGAAATTAATTAATATTACCTCTGGTTAAGTCCCGTGTTGCTTGATGCTGTAAAACAGCATCAAGTATCGAAGCCACTCATTGAGATCCTATTTATAATTTATTATCAGAATTGAGTTAATAATACGCGCTGTGTAAATTTATTTGCTTTCATGAAATAAACCGCGATCAGAAGCAGGATTAACCTGTCTTTGCAAGCATAATTTTATTTGTTAATATCTACTCCGTTTAATAACATTTGGGGTGATTAAATGCCAATTATCAATGGCACTCGCGTGCAAAAGAAAGAAAAAATAAAAGCTGAAATCAGCAGTGAAACTTTTGAGATGATCAACGCATATTGTGCTTGGGCCAATATTGACGATATCAGTTTTTTTATTGAAGAAGCGGCTAGTTTTGTTTTTGCGAAAGATCGTGACTGGAAACAGCACCGAAAGTCAGTTAAAAAGCGTGCTGAAGCCACCCAGGCTTAATTTGTCTTTAGTGAAGGTGTCAGTTTTATGACGCCTTTATTCAGTTGCACTTCTCGTCTGTATCGGTAAGTCATTCGTGGAAGTAATGGAAGTTTGTGGAAACAGTAGGGGGTTTCCAGCAGTAAGCATCAATGTAATTCACTCAAAATGTCGCTTCTGCTTCAGATAGTACGATTTACAGCAATTTATCAAAAATTGCTTGACAGCTTTAAGGTGCCTCATTAAACTGCGATTCTTATTTTGGGGCTATAGCTCAGCTGGGAGAGCGCTTGCATGGCATGCAAGAGGTCGGCGGTTCGATCCCGCCTAGCTCCACCATCATCAACGTTGGTTGATGATGAGAAAAGTTCTAAGGTCCCCATCGTCTAGAGGCCTAGGACACTGCCCTTTCACGGCGGTAACAGGGGTTCGAATCCCCTTGGGGACGCCA
>NZ_JBLZIO010000003.1:112546-187794 GCF_048553315.1 Legionella sp. ST3F1
GGTCCCCATCGTCTAGAGGCCTAGGACACTGCCCTTTCACGGCGGTAACAGGGGTTCGAATCCCCTTGGGGACGCCATTCTGGCTAGTCAATTCTTAAATTTAATTCTATTTTTTTCTCAGAGATAACTTTTCTTCTACTGATGCTTATCGAGTGTTCCTGTATGTTACAAAATCTAAATAGGGGACTCGCAAAAGCCAGCTAATTCAGCTATATACTATAACAGGAATGATTCTGCATAAGGTTTCTGCTATGGACATGAGAAAACAAGTTTTATCACTTTCCTTGCTTAGTCTGTTATCCACTCCAATTTTCGCTGATACCCAGGAAGGGGAAGCAGCTTTTAATCAGCAACGCTATGAAAAAGCATTCCTTCTTCTCTCTGATGAAGCGGCAAAAGGGGATGCTAAAGCCCAATATTTGCTGGGTAAAATGTATTATAACGGCCAAGGTGTTGCTTTTAATGCTGAAAAAGCGGAGCAATTATTACTTTCTTCTGCAAATCAAGGGAATGTCGACGCCCAAGTCTTGTTAGCAGGTTTTTATTGGCATCAGAATACCCCTGAAGGATTTCGCAAGTCACTGGGCTGGTATCAAAAAGCGGCTGATCAAAATAATGCAGATGCACAATATGCGTTAGGATATATGTATCAATATGCTAATGGGGTGCCGCAAAATGACGAGATGGCCATGTCATGGTACAAAAAATCAGCTGCACAAGGAAATTCTGATGCCGCCTTAGCAGTGGGTTTTATGTATGATTCTGGTGCCGGGGTAGAAAAAGATTTTGCTGAGGCGGCGAAATGGTACGAAAAATCTGCAGACTTAGGTAATACCAGTGCGTTATATAACCTTGGTTTATTATATAAGTTTGGTGATGGTGTACCAAAGGATGAAAGTAAGGCCTTCCAATATTTTCAAAAAGCTGCTGATCAGGGGCATGCCAAATCGCAATTAGAAGTAGGGTATTTCTATGATACCGGTAAAGGTGGCCAAACGGCTGATTTACAAAAGGCGGCCCTGTGGTATCAAAAAAGTGCCGATCAGGGTAATCCCAATGCTCAGTTTAATATAGGTGATATGTATTTATATGGTGATGGGGTCACTAAGAATATCGATCAGGCAGTTTCATGGATACGTAAATCTGCGGAGCAGGGTTTTGGAAAAGCACAATATAAGTTAGGTGTTTTTTACCGTGATGGAATTGGTGTTAGCACTGATCCAGTCGAGTCCTATGCCTGGTTCACTGCTGCAGTCGGAAACGGTTTTAATGATGCCCAAAAAAATCAGGATGAACTTGAGAAAACACTAAGTGAGGACCAACTCAAGAAAGCCAAGGAGTTAGGAAAAAAATATACAGAGCGATATCAGAAAAAATCCCAGTAAGCGAACAATAATGTGTCTTTAAGCGAGTAAGACTATGAAAGAAAAGCACTACGCCTACAAAATAACGAGCCAATCCTCTGGGCTGCTTTGCACACATTCGGAAATTGAAGAAGAGAAGATGCTGGATTTATTGCAAGAGATTCAGCGGAACGACTCAGAGGGGATTTATTGGATTTTTAAACAACTGGGCGATCAGCCTAAAGAACCGCTTTGTGTTATTGATTGCCTGCATCAGCGAATTTATTACCATTATTCTGGTGATGTGGAAGAGTTGGCCAGTACAATTAAAAAATTGAGCAAATAACATTCCTTTGGCATCGCTAAAGGAATGTTATTCTGTAAAAGGAGACCGTCTTGTTGAACGAGTTCCAGAAGATAGTTTATAGTCGTTCAAAAATAGTACGGGTATTGAAGCCAAACAATCGTTCATGCATGCGATAAGCATATTCGTCAGTCATATTAGCAATATAATCACAAACTACTCTGAATGCAGTTATTTCATCATCTGTTTGATGAAATAATGCACGATTTTTATTATCAAGCAAGCTGGCAGGATTAGAGCTAATGGCTTCAAATAGTCTTAGCACTACTGTTTGACCACCGTATTCAAAGGTACGGGCTTCCTGAGAATCAATGACATGACGATAAATACATCCCATCAAGTAATTGAGTAAGGAGGCAGCTTGAGGTAATAAACAAATATTATGCTTTAACAAATTATTTTCAAAATCATCATTCGTTATGGTGATTTGTGTCGCAGTAATAAAATAATTAACCATTTCACCAATGGCTTGTTTCCGTTTATCAAGTTCCTGGTTAAATAGAAAATCAAGTAATTGTTCAGCGTTTTGGCTAAGTTGGGTTGCAGCGAGCAGTTGGCGGAAATCGGTATTATCCAGTTGTTCTCGGTTTATCAAACGTAAATGAATGGCGTCTTCCAGATCATGCACACCATAAGCGATATCATCAGCAATATCCATAATAGAACAGTCGAAACTATGATAAGCAGGTTTCCCATGCTGTTGTTTTTGAGGTGCTTTCTGCAGAGATTGAAACAGGGTTTTATCCTTTTCACTGAAGGGTGATAGCAGCCAATCAATTTCTGGTTGCTCACAATCGAAGTAAGCTTTGGGTGGCAGCCAATCATTTATGCGAATAGTTTTATGGAGTGATTCGACTACTTTGGGCATCTCTGTTGCTACTACTTTTGAACGACTAACTGGATATTTGAGTATGCCAAGCAAGGCTCTGCGAGTTAAATCAAGTCCATAGATGCCATAACTGTTTTCTACTTTGGTTAATAAACGTAAGGTCTGTCCATTCCCTTCAAATCCTCCATGCATACGCATCATATAATTTAAAGCAACTTCTCCACCATGGCCGAACGGAGGATGACCAATGTCATGCAGTAAACAAATGACGGAAATCAAATCATCATTAGGAAGTAAACCGGGTAATATCGATTGCTGGTGGTTGGCAGATAAATTACGTACGATACTGCGGCCAATAGAGGCTACTTCGAGAGAGTGTGTTAAACGCGTACGATGAAAATCACCTTCATCAGTACCTAATATTTGTGTTTTTCGTTGCAAACGTCGGAAGGCAGGGCAATGAATCACCCTGGTACGATCGCGTTCGTAGGGATCGCGGTGATCCTGGTTGCCACGCTGATGGGTTTGTCCTGAACGCCTGTGAGTCCACATATTGCTATATCAAATTGTCAAAAATAATAAACCCCATACTGTATGCGATAGCATCAACTGAAACAACACAAGAGGCTAAAGTTTTTTGAAATTCGGCAGATAACAAGAGTCAAAGGGGAAAAGAAGCTTATCTATCCCGATAAAAATAAGGCTTACTTTGCTGTGAAGGCTGCAAAATAAGTGATAAAAGGGGGAAGCGCTATGAATAAAAAAATACGTTTGTTGGCTCTAGGCCTTTGTGCTACCACATTAACTGCTTGTAGTAACTATCAACAAAGCAGCTATTACACCACTTACCAACCCTATGTGTATACAGATACCTATTATCGCCAGGGTTACAATGGGGGCGTAGATTATGGTTATCAATCGCCAACGGGTGGACAAGTGACTGTACCTGACTCCTATTATGTTGGGGCTTATCATTCACCTACTTCCCATAAAGACGTGGATAGAAATTGGGTGAATAGCCAAAATCCACAAGGATATACCATTGAGGTTGCTGAAGGTGAGCGGCCTGCCCAGGTAGCCGGCAAACTCTATAAATTACCTAAGAATGACCGAAGGGCACAAATTAAATACAACAAAAATGGCAAAACCTACTACAAGGGTGTATACGGCAGTTACAATAATTACGAGGATGCCCAAAAAGCATTAAATAATTTACCAGACGACGTAAAACAGAGTGCTGGCGTTAAAAGTTGGAGTAAAGTACAAGCTAATGAAGATTATTAGAGGATGTTAACCGTTTCTACCTGGGCACTTTATGGACTGTTTTCCATGCGGCAAGGTGAAACCCTGGCTACAAGGGGTTGTTGGAAAAAAATTTAGCGTGATTGATCAAGATACTAGCCCCAAGGGCGAGGGATGTTTATTTTGCTGAAATAACAATCTGTAATTTCACTACACCCGCCGTAGGGGTTCGTTCCGCACTAAACTGTTTAAGGACAATGGCATAACTATTATTGAGAGTCCACAACCAGGATAAAAAGTAGTTAAAGGGAACCAGTTCATACGATAATTGAATGTCCCCTGCGCTAGTTTGTTGCAGTTGGTAGGGAAAAAAGCGTAAAGACCCAGTACCTAACTGATTGCCAATTAGGGTTAGTAGTTTGGCATTACTGATAGACTGCTGTATTTTCTGTTTTTTAGGTTGTTGACGAACTTGTTGCATCCAGGTCAGTGTCTGTTGTTTTTCAGATAATTGTGCGGTTTTGTTACTAACAGCTGTTGTTAGGGGCGAATAAAGCAATAGATGAAACAAATAGAACAAGGCAAACAGGGAGCCAATACCAACCATCCAGCGTTCACGTTCATTCAGGTTATTCCAGAAATTTCTCATAGATTTAACTCCAGGATACCAACAACCTGCTCATTGGTAGTGGCGGCTTGAGTTTGTTTAACCTTTACCTTCTTTTGTTGTAACCGAGTTTGTAAATCTTCCAGCTCAGCAAAATTTTTGGTTGCCAATGTGACCAAAAGTGTTTGATTTTGGAATCGAAGTTGTTCAAAAGTGATATTGTTGCTATTAAAGGTACTGGCTAGTTTGTCTAATAATACCCAAAAAGTGGTATCCATATTACCATGATTTGCTTTGAGCAATTGATTGATACGAAATCGTGGACTAATAACCTGTTGTGCTTGTGGGAAAAACTCATGGTAGATAGTGGCTATTTTTGTATCGATCTGAGCGAGATCCTTATTAAGAAAATACAGTTTCACTGCATTCACAGCAAGGATACTTAACAGCCAAACGATACTCATTGCTATGGCTGCCTGGTACCAACGTTTGGTTTTACCAGGAGTACTGCTATGTTGTAATTCACCTTGGCAAAGATTAATTGCTTTACTGTTTTGTAAGCGCTTTGCCAACCAGCAATACCAACTGTCTTCTGTTTCTTTAATGGATGGTGCTAGTTCCTTCATTAATAATTCATTACTGTCTTTGAACCGGTAAAAACTGGTTTCAAGCTGTGATTTACAATAAAGGGCTGCCAGTTCAGGACTTAATGCGCCTTGAAAATGAGCGTCATTTACCAGGATATTTGTGGGGGTAACAGCGGCTTCATTTTGTTGTAGTCCAAACCAATCAAGGGTCAAGCTATCAAAGCGTATACCCTGATTGTCAAAGGTGTTAATTAATTCGGTAAGAAAGCGTTTATCGCCAACGACCACGAGATAATGGCCCGCCTGATAATGGGCTCGGTCAAAAGCAAAATGCAAGGAGTCAACATTTTGGGCAAGTTTATCTTCAAGAGCGAAAGGAATGGCAGCGCGGGCTTTTCTATCCGCAAGCCAGGGTAATTCGACTTGATGCAGGGTGAAGAAATCTGTTGGAGCAATAACGATTGTCTGTGCATTCTGCTGTAGTATCTTTATGTCAGTAAAAGAGCGTTGTGCGAGGGGGGCTTCAACTTGGCCTTGTTGTCCAAGGCTCAGGCTGAGGCAGCTATCATCATTCAGGTATTGGGTGAATAAAAAGCATGTGGCCACACGTCATCCTTGATTAACAATCGAGCTTCATAGTGTTTTCTCGCTAACATTCATGACTGTTCGCGATCCAAGATTCCAGATCGAAATTCGGTACAATGATTCCCGCGAGCGAATCGCGGGATCACCTGATTAAGAGCTTACACGTAAGCGTATTTTTTGCCAACGGCTGCAGCCGCCCATTGGCTTTTTAACTGCTGTGACAATAAATAAACAGCCATAGCATATTGTGGACTGGTATTGTAACGGGTTATCACGTAGAAATTGGGATAAGCCAGCCAAAATTCTTGCCCAGTTTGTGTGGTTAACTCAATCAAACCAACTCTCGCCGGTGTGTTGACTGAAGCGGTTAACGGTTTGATTCCTGCAGCAATTAATTGATTAAGACGATAGACAGCCGTTTTATAATTCGTATTGATTTTCTTGTAACGAGCACCCTCGACTACAGCGGGTTGAGCAACACCTTGATTGATTTTCCAGCCATGTTTATGGAAATAGTTAGCCACACTGGCAATCACTGCGGCATCATCGTTCATTAAATCTTTTTTAGGATTGCCGGTAAAATTAGCTGCATAGTAACGATAACTGCTAGGCATAAATTGTGGTTTGCCCATTGCGCCAGCATAAGAACCTAAATATTGGGTTGGAGAGACATGGTGCTCACGACAGAGTAATAAATACTCACCAAGTTCTTTGCTAAAAAATTGAGAACGTTTGGGATAATTAAAAGCCAAGGTCGATAGGGCATCAATAACGCGATAATTTCCCTGATGTTTACCATAAAGTGTTTCTATACCGATAATAGCAACAATAACATTTGCAGGAACACCATATTTTTTTTCAGCTTTTTCCAGAGATACACGGTTAGCTTTCCAAAACTCCATACCACCTTGTACGCGTTGTGGCGTTAAGAATAATTGCTTATAAACATCCCAGGTCTTTTTCTCATAAGGTTTTTCCATTGATTCAATGATTTGCGGCTGCAGCTGGACATCGCTCATTATCTGGGTCAGTTCTTTCTTGTTAAAACCATGCTGCTTAACCATTTTATTGATAAATTGCTGCACGTCCTTACGTTGTACAAACGCTGGATCTGCTTGTACAGCATAACTGCTAAACAGTGTTAAGAAGGCAAAGCAGAGCATGATTAATCGTCGCATTGGTTATCCTTTAAATTGGAATCAAATCGACTAATTTTAGGGTAAAAATGAAGCAACAGCAATTTCTTTTACAATTTGATCCAGCCTGGAGAGAGGCGGCGAAATGGAAGGAATACTGTAAAAAGTTCTTTGGCATTTCATTTCATCCCTGATGGGCTGTAATTTCTGCTGCAAATGAACCCCCGGTAGTCTTCTTTCGAAGGCGAATCGATTGGCGCATCACTTGTCGATACGGTGCTTGAATGCGTCTGTACTGGAGTCTGTACACTGCGGTTCTGCGCGCTGTTTTTCCTGGCTCTGATCGCAATGAAGAGCGTCTCGGAAGAAGTCTATTGAGATGACTACTTTCTGGACGCTGATAATTAAGCTAGAATAGCGCAATTTATTAGTAGGTTTTTTCAGTTGAGTGATCTAACGCGAATTCGCAATTTTTCTATTATTGCCCATATTGATCATGGCAAGTCGACCCTTGCTGATCGATTCATCCAACTCTGTGGTGGTTTATCTGACCGGGAAATGGCAGAGCAGGTGCTTGATTCCATGGATATCGAGCGCGAGCGTGGTATTACCATCAAGGCACAGAGTGTATCACTAAATTATACAGCTCAAGACGGTAAAACGTATTTACTCAATTTTATTGATACGCCAGGCCATGTTGACTTTAGTTACGAAGTGTCTCGTTCACTGGCTGCTTGTGAAGGAGCGATTCTTGTTGTTGATGCAGCACAGGGTGTAGAGGCGCAAACGGTTGCTGTTTGTTACACAGCCATTGATCAATCGCTGGAGATCCTGCCCGTTCTCAATAAAATCGATTTACCGCAAGCTGAACCGGAGCGGGTCATTGCAGAAATCGAAGATATTATTGGCCTTGAGGCCCATGGCGCAATTCGTGTCAGTGCTAAAAGTGGCCTTGGTGTTGAAGATGTACTCGAAGCCCTGGTTGCCCGTATTCCCCCACCGCAAGGTGATATTGAAGCACCGTTGCAAGCGTTGATCATTGATTCATGGTTTGACAGCTATCTTGGCGTCGTTTCCTTAGTACGCATAGCCAATGGCTCAATGCGTAAAGGGGACAAGATGCGAGTCATGTCAACTGGCAGAACCTACGAAGTGGATCAGGTGGGTATTTTTACCCCCAAACGTACCAAATTGGAGGTATTGCAGGCAGGAGAGGTTGGTTATGTGGTTGCCGGTATTAAAGAGATTCAGGGAGCACCTGTAGGGGATACGTTAACCTTGGAAAAAAATCAGGCGTTGAAACCTTTACCGGGTTTTCAACGAGTTAAGCCTCAGGTTTATGCCGGCCTTTTTCCAATCAGTGCAGATGATTTTGAAGCGTTTCGCGAAGCGTTAGCGAAATTAAGCCTTAATGATGCTTCGCTCTTTTATGAACCTGAGTCTTCAGAAGCCTTGGGCTTCGGTTTTCGCTGTGGTTTTCTGGGGATGCTGCATATGGAAATTGTGCAGGAAAGACTCGAGCGCGAATATAATCTTGATTTGATTTCGACAGCGCCGACAGTCGTTTACCAGGTGATTACGACCAAAGGCGAAACGGTCATGATTGATAATCCCTCGCAATTACCACCGTCACAACAAATAAAGCAAATGTTCGAACCGATTGTGCGGGCAAGTATTTTGGTTCCCCAAGATTATCTGGGACAAATCATCAGTCTTTGTGTTGAGCGTCGTGGCGTACAAATCAATATGACATACAGTGGTCGCCAAGTCTCGGTGGTTTATGATTTGCCAATGAGTGAAGTGGTCTCCGATTTCTTTGATCGTTTGAAATCAGTGAGTCGTGGTTATGCCTCTTTGGATTATAATTTTATACGCTTCGAGGAAGCAGATTTGGTGAAAATGGATGTTTTGATTAATAACGAGCGTGTTGATGCCTTGGCTGTTATTGTCCATCGCGATGCCGCTTATCATCGTGGCAAAGCCTTGGCAGATAAAATGCGTGAACTGATTCCGCGCCAGATGTTCGATGTTGCTATTCAGGCTGCACTAGGGAATCACATTATTGCCAGACAAACAGTAAAAGCGTTGCGTAAGAATGTAACGGCAAAATGTTATGGCGGCGACGTAAGTCGTAAGCGTAAACTGCTTGAAAAGCAAAAGGCCGGTAAAAAACGGATGAAGCAGGTGGGGCATGTTGAAATCCCACAAGAAGCTTTTATGGCAGTTTTTCAAACTGATCGAAAAAAGTAAATCAGGAAATACTAGGGTCTGGTAATCATTCATAGGAACAAGCATGAATTTCGCTCTGTTATTAGTCGTTCTTTCTTTGTTAAGTGGAAGTGTTTATTTACTGGATGTTTTGTTCTGGGCTAAGAAACGTAAGCCTGAACAGAAGCCTGGACGTATTATTGAATACTCACGTTCTTTTTTTCCAGTATTCTTTATTGTCCTTTTATTGAGATCCTTTCTGGTGGAACCTTTTCGTATCCCTTCCGGATCTTTGGAACCGACGTTATTGGTAGGTGATTTTCTTGCAGTCAATAAATTTGCTTATGGGATTCGCTTGCCAGTCTGGGAAAAGAAAGTAATTCCTATTGCGAATCCCAAATCGGGTGAAATCGCTGTTTTTCGTTGGCCACCTGATCCGAGCTATGACTATATCAAGCGAGTCATTGGCGTCGCGGGGGATAAGGTAAGTTATCATAACAAGGTTTTGACGATTAACGGGAAAGAAATGAAACAAACTTTTGTTGAATACACGGTCGATGAAAGTTCGGGTAAGGCCGTTGCTAAGTATCGAGAGAATCTGAATGGCATAGAACATGATATTTTTGTGCGGCCTGATGTTCCTGCGGAAGATTTTGATGTGGAGGTCCCTGCCGGGCAGTATTTCATGATGGGTGATAATCGTGATGACAGTGCTGACAGCCGTTTTTGGGGATTTGTAGAAGACAGCTATTTGCGCGGTAAAGCGTTTCTGGTATGGATGAGCTGGGATAGTAAAACGTCGAGGATACGTTGGTCAAAGATAGGTCGTTTAATCAATTAATCGCCTATACTAAACGTGAGTTCTAATGAGTAACGGGGTAGATATTGGTACAGGGTGATTTGCAACGTCTAAGCAGACGATTAGGTTATGAGTTTAAAACACTTGCCTTGTTAAAGCAGGCTCTAACACACTGTAGTGCTGGCAGCGAAAATAACGAACGTTTTGAGTTTCTTGGGGATTCCATCTTAAGTTTTGTTATTGCCAATGCTTTGTTTGAAATGTTTCCTGAACAAAGTGAAGGGCAACTAAGTCGTTTGCGTGCTTTTTTGGTTAAGGGAGAAATGCTGGCAGAAATTGCAACAGAAATTGAGCTAGGGGATTATTTGTACTTAGGGCAGGGCGAATTGAAAAGTGGTGGTTTTCGTCGGGCATCCATTTTAGCTGATGCTCTGGAAGCAATCATTGCGGCTGTTTTTCTCGATGGTGGTATTCAGGCCAGTCAACAACTTATTCTTAGCTTGTATCAGTCGCGCCTGGATGATGAGGGCCTGCACGATAATTTAAAAGATGCTAAAACCCAGTTACAGGAATATTTGCAAGCTGAAAAACGGCCTTTGCCAGAATATAACCTGACCAAAATCGAAGGTGAAGAGCATGAGCAGGTTTTTCATGTCAGTTGTAAGGTGAGTGGTTTTAGAACAGTAACGTCGGGGCAGGGGCCCAATCGCCGTAAAGCTGAACAGCATGCCGCAACATTACTGCTGCAATTATTAAAAAAACCGTCTTCATAGGCTCAAAGAAGTGAATCGAGTTCAAAACTCGAGCGTTGATTTAAATCTTTACCATGTTGGCGTAGAAACAATTCAGCTGAATGTCTACCTTGTTCGCGCAACATGCATAGAAAAGGCCATTCAGCATTAAGTTTTGAGGAATAGCCGAGGTGAACCATGTCGTCACTGGCAATGCGATGAATCCGCATTTTTGCCCAGCGCGTGCCTTCACACTGTCCCAAGTCTGCAACCTGCCTTAATATTGCAATCATACGTAATTCTTTCATCAAGGTAGCATTGAAAGCCACTTCATTCAGCCGATTAAGAATCTCTCGTGCACTTTTAGGCGTTCCAGGGCGTTCAACTGGATTGATCTGTATTAAAATGGTATCGCTGGATTCACATTCCTTTACGAGCGGGGTGATTGTGGGATTACCTGTATAACCGCCATCCCAATAGGCTTCACCCTCTATCTCGACTGCCTGGAATAAGGTTGGCAGGCAGGCTGAAGCCAGTAAAACATCCGGTGTTATTTCTTTATTTCTAAATACCTTACCTTGACCGGTTCTCACATTCGTTGCTGTTACGAATAATTTTATAGGCGATTTAGCGAGTCGTTTAAAGTCAATGCTCTCATTCAAAATAGCACGCAGGGGATTAAACATCATGGGATTAAGGTCATAAGGAGAATAAAGACGAGATGCAAAATCAAAAGCAAGAAATAAAGGTGAGTTATCCAGTGTCCATCTCCCTGCAAGGATATCCCAGATGCCACGTTGAAAAGGACTATAAGCGGCAGCTTGAGAAACTCGCAGCCAAAATTCTTCAAGCGCTTTTTTCCCGCCCTCAGGACCGCCTTCGAGGTAGCCACTCGCTAATACGGCAGCGTTCATGGAGCCGGCCGAGGTCCCTGAAATGCCCTCAATAAGCAGGCTTGGCTCCTCCAATAACCTATCGATAACTCCCCAGGTGTAAGCGCCATGTGCGCCGCCTCCTTGTAACGCCAGGTCAATTAATACCGGGTTTCGCGAAGAAAGAATGTTTTTTGTTTTCGCTGGCATGAACTCTTATCCATAAGAGATATCGATATAAAAATCTTAGCACAGCTTTCATGCTGATTCTTTCATTATGGCTGTAAGAAATGTACGCCTCGAGTAAAAGCGTCATGGTGGTCTAAACTGTCGTTTTCTTCGATGATTTTAGAGCACTGCTCGTTAAAAACCAGGGCATAGAAATTGTCTGTCGTTCTATCACGTATAGTTACTATGAGAAGAAGCAAGAACAGAAGAATAGAATTATGATGAGGGTAAAGGGACGCTTCGGAAGCTGTTTTAACCGTTTGGTACCTTGCTTCGCCAGGTGTTATCCCTCTGCCAGCAATCCCATCCCCACATTTATGAAAAATTCCTGCTACACTACCGGGAACCCAATTGGTTTTTCCATCCAAAGTGACCTGCGTACCCTTTTTCACGTTGTAATGGGTATTGATAATGACTTTTTGCATGTTTCTTAGATAGCGGCGATCCTCTTCATCAGTGTTCAAAACCTCTCCCTTCAATACAAGAGAGTCTCTTTGCCGCGCAATAACCTGATTAGGTCTTGGGTTAGTAAATCGAATCGTATTATCGCATTGATACAGTATTTTGGTGATGTCGTCAGCAAATTGGGAAAGACAGTCACCTCGTTTCGCTCCATCTAACCGGTCTTTAAATGTGCTACGACTATTTATTTTCATTGCGTAAAGAGCATCTCGCTCTTCTCTTGGCAAGGATTCTACGAAAGCACAGAGGTTTGCAAACGCTCTTTTTTTTGTGTCAACCCTGCGACGGTAGAAGAAACTGTCGATACGGTTTTCGGCATCAAACTGATTGGAGACCAGCTCAGCATAGTCTTTTAAAGCAGCGAATGCCGATTTACTCAATTTTCCGTTCATCGTGTTGACATAGGCAAGGTAGGCTGCACGGTGTGAACACTCCGGATGAGCAATAGTTTGGGCTGCATTAATATTTTGGCGAGCATAAAAATTTTCCAATCGGCCGGTTTCTTTGAAGTTCGCCAGGATGTCATCAAAAGTAAGTAGATCAAATTGAACGCTTGCTGCAGCTGGATTGCCTCCTGCACCTGGCCCGCCAACGAGAGCTACCTCTTCGCCTACTCCCTCTGCTACTAGTGCAGGGATCTGGAGGGGCGTTCTACGCACGGCACATAAATCAGAGTGCTTCATGGTATAAAGATTATTTGCCAGTAAATCGTAATCCTGTACCGCACCAGGTAATAAGAAATGATGATAGTTTCTTTCGCCTTTGTACAAGGCGATGAGCTTTGCGATATTAATTAAGTCTGTATGTTTGTCGCTATTATTTTTACCATACAGTTCTTTATAGAAATCGTCTTGTGCCACAAAAGAATGAATCGCCTTAATAAGCTTACCCATAGTAAGCGTTTCAAAGTCTAAAAGGGCAAAGTAGTATCGATTTTTATTCAGAGACTTTAATTTTGCAAGAAGTGTTTCCCAAATAAGTTCTTGGGATACGAGTTGCTGGGTCTCTTTCCACTGTTCGTCGGAGGAGCAGTTATGATTATAAATTGTTACAAAGTACTCAAACATTGTGAGCCTCTCTGATTAATAATTGCTTGCTTATTAAATTTTGCGGCAGTTATAGATCAATTTTTGCACCATGCTACCATTAACAACAATTTTTTGTCAATTATTTTGCTCTGTGAAAAACAATTAGTCACTGTGAAAAATTAAGAATGATTAATTATCCTGCAGGAAAGAATGAAATCGTTCATAAGAGTATAATAATTATTTTATTTGGGTATACACTATCTGCATAAAATTTATTCTATGGCATTGATGATCCAAGCTGATGAGTTTTGATTTTCGCAAAGAATGTCTACTAAACTTAAGAAGAAATAAAGCAGTCGAGTTAATAATGGGGATTTGTTGCTGACTAAAGGAAGAGGAAATGGGATTATTCAAAAGGCTGGTTTGGCCATTCGTTTTATGTTTTATTCTAAGTATTTCTCCAAGTTATGCTGATACGAATGTTAAGGTCGGTACAGTTTTTTTTGATCCCCCTTTTGTGATGTCAGTTAATCAAGGTTTCGATATTGATTTGATACGTGCCATTTTCCAACGAATGAAAACGTCTTATGAGATTATCCCGATGGATTACAATCAGTTATTTACTGCGCTAAATGACGGGACAATTGATATTGCTATCGGCGGTATTTCTATTTCTCCTGACAGAGAAGCCGTTTATATTTTCACTTTGCCTTATATGGTGAGTAAGGGGCAATTTTTAATTTTGAAAAACAGCGGTATTAAATCAATCGATAACTTACAGGGTGGAAAAGTTGGTGTTATAAGGGGGGAAGAGCAGGGCGGAGTTTTTTATAATTATTTGTCTACCAATTACATTAATCAATTCCAACTGATGAAGTTTGATGACATGGAAGATATTATTACGGCCTTAAGTAATAAGAGCATTACAGCAGCCTTTCTTAATCAACCCACAGCTGCTTATTGGGAGCAAAATGGCGGTGGCCAGTTTAAAGCTTTGGGACAACCTGCAATTATAGGGTCTGGTTATGGGATTATGGCTTTACCAACCCATTCAGCCTTAATAGGAACGATTAATCAGCAATTGCAGGGCATCGAAAAAGACAATACTTATCTAAATCTATACGGTACTTATTTCTCTGATTGATGAAACCCTTGTGTGGACTCTGACCAAGATCTTGGGAATAATAACCTCTAGTTCTTCGTATCTTCCTTTGCATGAGGTTATCTATGTCTTCTTCATTTTCGCGTCTGGATTGGTTTGATAATGTTGAACAACGTCCTCATCCCTGGCCTGGATTAAACTGGTTGACTGCGATGTTAGTCGTGCCCGATGTTAAAAAGGCAGTGTCATTTTATGAAGAAGTCTTTGGTTTTGTTCCTATTTTTGAACTACCTGATGACCAGGGCGAGTTGGTTTTTGCCCGTTTGCGTTATAGGGGGTGTAATTTTACCCTAAGTCAAGAGAGCGCTTTTAATTTTGAAGGGGGTTCACCGCAGACTACGAATAATATTCCGCCGTTTATTTTTTATGTGTATGTCGATGATGTTGATAAACTGTATGCTCAAGCTATTGCTAAGGGATGTCGATCCCTGGCTGAACCGAATGTCCAATTTTGGGGAGATAAAACAGCACGTCTTGCTGATCCCTTTGGGTATCGTTGGGATATTGCGTTAAAAGTAGTTTAGGATTAACAGAATGATTGATTAACGGGGTTGCTTCACTATCTTGAAGAAACCTGCCATCAGGCTAGGGGGGGAAGGATGAACGTTGATAAGGACTATCAACAGGCAAGAACTGATTTTCAAACGTGGCGCCAACAATTGCAAGAGACTATTTTGAGGCCCAATTCTTCTCTTATGCATACCTATCAATGCTATTTTTCCCAACAACCGGACTTCATGCAACAACTAAGTCGTTTTGCTCTTCAAGTGGCAGAGCAATTAGAACCCCTTGTAGTAGAAAATAATTTAGATGCTAATCTGCCAAAAATTGAACAATATAATGCCATTGGTGAGCGGCATGATCGGGTCATTCATCACCCTTCTTATGTTGCTGCTGGCGACCTTATTTATGGTTCAGGCTTAATGCGCTATTTGCTTACAGCAGGCCAAATGCAAAAGACCCTCAGCCTGTTCCTGCTATCTGCACATGCTGGTGAAGCCGGGCATAATTGTCCTATCGCTTGTTCAGCTGGCGTAATTCGTATCTTAAGCCATTACTCGCAATTAAAACAAACGAAGTATTATTTGGATAAATTAACAGAGCCTTCTTTTAGTCAAAATTACACCGGAGCACAGTTTTTAACTGAGATTCAAGGGGGTTCTGATGTTGGCGCAAATGCCGCTTATGCCTATCAAGATAATGAAGGGCAATGGCGGATTAGCGGAGAAAAATGGTTTTGTTCCAATGCCAATGCGGATTTGATTTTATTGACAGCCCGCTATGATCAACAGGTTAGTGGAACCCGGGGCCTGGGATTGTTTTTGTTGCCAAGTCAATTGTTGGATGGTAAGCCTAACCAATTTAAACTCAGACGTTTAAAACAAAAAATTGGTACTCGTTCAATGGCGACGGCTGAAATTGATTTTGAAGCAGCGTTCGCTTATCCGATGGGGGAAATGGCTCAAGGTATTAACTTGGTCATGGAAAATGTTTTGCATTTATCACGAATTTTTAATGCCTTTTCCGTTTTGGGTATGGCAAGACGTGCTTATCAAATCGCTTATTACTATGCAGTTAATCGGGCTGCTTTCCAGCATAAAATTATTAATTATCCCTTGGTAAAAGAAACATTAGCCCATATCAAAGCTGAAAATACCGCGTTGCTGGCCAGTATTTTTCATATGGTACATCTTCAGGATGAATTGGATGCTAATCCGCAACAAGAGCATGCTAAAACGCAGCAGCTTCTTTTGCGAACTTTGGCGAATATCAATAAATATTATACTGCCAAGCGCACAGTAGAGAATGTCCATCATTGTCTTGATATCCTGGCTGGTAATGGAACAATAGAAAGTTTTTCTTCTTTACCCCGTTTATTAAGGGATTGTATTGTTTGTGAAAATTGGGAAGGAACCCATTTTACCTTATGGATGCAAACCTTAAGAGACATTAATAAATTTCAAGTGGATGAGTTGTTTCTAGCTCATTTATTGCAACTACTCAATCAAGTGAAAGAGAGTTCTCAGCATAAACTGGCCCTACAGGAAAATATTGTTGTTTTGGCTGAAAAAATTAAAGTACTGAAAAGAGTATCGGCTGAAGAGCAAAGTTTGCAAATACAAGAAATCATTGAAAAGATGGCTATCTTGCATGCAGCTTTAACGTTAGTTTTAGAACTGCAAGTAGGAAATCCACCCGAAGCAAAGAAGGGGGCTTTGGATTTATTTATGCAAAAACACATCAATAAAAATGGTTATCCTTATACCCCTTATATAGGGTTATTAAATACCATTCTGGCTATTAATTAACATGGGTTCGATATAAAGAACCTGATTTTTATCTTGTTAAGCAAACGCTTAACTATCGGCTTTATAGTTACTATTTTATTATAATGATCAAATCATTTATTCCTGGGTAAGAAAATGACGAAAAAAGAAGGCTTAATTTTAAAAATAATAATGTCGCTGTTATGGTTTGGGTTCTTGGCGAATTCTTATGCCCTGGAAAAACAGATTTCTACGAAAAAAATAAGTTTTCAACAGATCAGTGGGCTTTATAATTTTTTTGGTAAAAAAATCAGTGTATTGGAACAAAATATCAATAAAGATAAGTTACCTGAACCCTATAATTTTTTGCTGGTACAGCCATTAATGACAATGGGCATAGAAAAATATTACCATCGTACGCCAAAAATTGAGATAATATCTGCCAAAAAGGATGAGCAGGCGAACACTTATTCCCGTGCAATCGTTATGTTGATAGATGGTAATAAAAAGCGGGATGATGTAAATATTGCCCAATTAAGGAATGAAGCAGTGGCAGTGGAGTTCGCTCTAATCACTATGAACTTTAGTGAGTTGCCTGATAAGGTAATAACCGGAGTACTGGATACCAAGATTCCTTTTGGGAAACTCTTGGTAATTAACCAATTAAAAACCTATGATACTGGCCAGCAATATTTTGCAGTGCAATGTGATTCAGTGATTGAGCATTATCTTCATTGCCCTAAAAATAGCAGGCTTTATGGACGTACTAACACCATAATAAGAAAGGATAGTCAAAAATGGATTGCACAGGTTGTAGAAATTTTATCTGGCCCCAGATGCCAGGATAAAAGTTGTCAAAATTTAATGATAGGAATTAGGTAGAATGAGCTTATATGTAATTGTTACATTTTATAAATTTACACCACTCACTGATTATGTCTCTATGAAAGAGCCTTTATTAAAGTCAATGAAAGCAAATGAAATAAAAGGAACCATTATTCTGGCTTGTGAAGGAGTAAATGGTACTTTTTGCGGTAAAAAAGAGAATGTGTTATCGCTAATCGCTTTCATGCGCAGTTATGCGGGTTTGGAGGATCTTGCTTTTAAAGAAAGTTTTGATGAATTTAACCCTTTCGATAAAGCAAAGGTAAAATTACGTAAGGAAATTGTAACTCTGGGAGAAGCGGGGATTGATCCGGTTCTGCTCACTGGTACTCATGTGAGTCCCCAGGAATGGAACGAGTTGATTGCTGATCCCGATGTGGTAGTAGTTGATACCAGAAATGATTATGAAGTGCAGTTAGGGACTTTTAAAGGAGCGATTAATCCAAAAACGGAAAACTTCAGAGATTTCCCTGACTATGTTACAAACCATTTGAACGATAAAAAAGATAAGAAAATTGCCATGTTTTGTACTGGTGGCATACGTTGTGAAAAATCGACCTCTTATTTAAAAAAATTGGGCTTTAATGAAGTCTATCAATTGGATGGTGGCATACTTAATTATTTAGCCTCTATTCCCAAGGAAAAATCCATGTGGGAAGGCAGCTGCTTTGTTTTTGATGACAGGGTAGCCTTAGATCATAAACTACATAGCCTTGAAAGAGGTTCGATTGATAGTGAGTGGAAAAATAATAACCGCAAAAAATCAATGGAAGAATCCGACACGCTCTAGTCGTGTAACCGGTGTTCGCCTGCTTATAAAGCCCATACTGATTTCTGTCCTATACTAGGATAAATAGTCCCCGCTTGCACGGGGACAAGCGGTTTTAGAGCGAAAGCGTAGTAGGTTTCAATAGGCTTGTTGCGATATCCGCTGCCTGAGTAAATGGACTGGATTATCAGGAAGATAAAGCGATGAGAAAGAAATCGGTTGCCTTCTGGTTTACTCTTTTATTCGGCTTGAGCATAAGGAGTTTTGCTATGAGCTTATCCCTTACGAGTCCAGCTTTTGCAGCGAATACCCTGATCCCCGCTCAATATACCTGTCAAGGTGCTGATATTTCTCCAGCGCTGCTTTGGCAAGATGCACCGGCAGCAACAAAATCTTATGTATTAATCCTGGATGATCCCGATGCTCCCAGTGGAGATTGGGTGCATTGGGTGATATTTAATATACCGCCAACTGTCCAGGGATTAGCGGATGATGCCGAATTACCAACAGGTGCAGTAAACAGTAAAAACAGTTGGGGGCAAACAGGCTATCGAGGTCCTTGCCCGCCAAGTGGTACACATCGTTATTTCTTTAAACTTTATGCGGATACGCTCTTAACTCTTAATGCCAATGCAACCAAACAAGATGTTCTTGCCGCGATGGCGAATCATGTGTTGGAGAAAAGTGAGTTAATAGGTCTTTATCGTAGGCAATAAAAAGAGGTATAAATTGTCAACGAGAGGAATTTTAGCGTGATTCCTCGAGGCTGCTGACTATTTCTAACCACTCCTCTTCGGCCTGAAGAAGCGCTTGCTGTATATTTTTCTGTTCATTTAATAACGTTTGCAATTTTTTTTGCTGCCCCTCTTCATAGAGGGATAAATCTGAAAGTATTGTTTCAAATTGTGAGAGCCGTTGATGGGACTGTTCGATCATTTGCTCCAGTTTTTTCAGACGATTTTGTAAGCTTTTTTTCTCACGATATTGGTTTGCACTTTGGGTTGATGTATTTTCTTTCCCTGTTTCCCGATTCTGTAGCCATTGATAATAATCGTCCAAATCACCTTTAAAGGGTTGCACGTGATGTTGATAAACAAGGTAAAAATCATCGACAGAGGTGCGCAATAAATGCCTGTCATGAGAAATCAGAATTAAGGCGCCTTCATAGCTTTGTAGAGCGATTTCTATCGCAGCCCGCATACCAAGATCCAAATGGTTTGTTGGCTCATCAAGCAATAGTAGATTGGGTTTTAACCAAACCAATTTAGCCAGAGCGAGCCTCGCTTTTTCACCGCCCGAAAAATAGTGGATAGGTTTGGTGGCCATGTCCCCTATAAAATTAAAACCACCCAAATAATCACGAATGGTTTGTTCGCGGGTTTCTGGGGAGAGAAGCTGAATTGTTTCAACAGGGCTTAATTTATCATCTAATTCTTCCAGTTGGTGCTGGGCATAATAACCAATTTGCAAGTGGGGTGAGCGATAAATCGTACCAGATAAAGGTGTTAAGGTCCCCGTCAGGGTTTTGATTAACGTTGATTTTCCTTCACCGTTAGGACCTAGTAAAGCCAGCCTGTCTCCGGGATTTAATACCAAATTGATCTTTTTCAGAATTGGACTGTTTATCTCGTAGCCAGCATTTACTTTTTCACAGTTGAGCAAAGGATTTCCTGCACGTGGACAGGGATAAAAGTTAAAAGAAAAAGGTGAATCAACCTGTGCCTGTGCCACAATGTCCATTTTAGCGATCGCGTTGAGTCGACTTTGTGCCTGCTTGGCTTTTGATGCTTTCGCACGAAAGCGATTAACATAAGTCATCAAATGGCTAATTTTCTGTTGCTGTTTTTCATAAGTGAGTTGCTGCAGAGCCAATTGTTGAGCACGGATTTGCTCAAAACGGCTGTAATTCCCACTATATAAATTCATAGCCTGCTGCTCTATATGAAGAATATGAGTCACAAAGGCATCCAGAAATTCGCGATCATGGGAAATGAGTAAAATGCTACTCGGGCATTGCTTTAGCCATTTTTCCAACCAGAAAATAGCTTCCATATCCAAGTGGTTAGTCGGTTCATCAAGCAACAGGAGATCGGCAGGTTTCATGAGGCAGCGGGCAAGGCTTAAACGCATACGCCAACCGCCCGAAAAACTGTTCACAGAATTTTTTTGTTCTGTCGCTTTAAATCCCAAGCCAGCCATAATAGAAGCTGCTTTTGCTGGTTTACTATAACCCGCTGTTTGATTGAGTAATTCGTGGCAGAGGAGAACCTCAGCATCGTCACCTCGTTGCTCTGCACGGCCCAATCGTTGTTGTAACGCCAGATAATCGTCATCACCAGCAAGTACAAAATCAACGGCAGGTTCGTCACTATCCGGTAACTGCTGTGATAAATGGCTAATCCGCAATTGCGGATTAAGCAGGCAATCACCGCTATCAGGATGCAATTGACCCAGGATTAAGGCAAACAAACTGGATTTGCCACAACCATTGTGGCCAATCAAGCCAACCTTCTGTTTTTCGTACAGTGTCACGCTGGTTTTATCCAGCAGGACTTTATTACCGCGAGAAAGGGTAATTTGACGCAGTGTTAACATAGTATTCGGAACTAGCAATTAAGTAGGCGCTATAGTACCACAATGTACAAAATACCCTAAGAGTCGGAGTTTATGCCCATAAAACATCACATTGCTTCTTTTGGGCTGATTTAAGCATATTAAGTAAAGGAAAGGCGCGATGAGCAAGGCTTATATTAGGTTCTTCGTCTTCTGCCTCATCGGCGGTGTTTTGTTCTTTTTTCTCTGTTTTCGCTAGTCCCTGTTGTAAGCGAGTTAATGCTTCAGGAATATCCGCAGCAACAATTGCACCGGGAATTGTAGCGCTGTGCCCCATCATTTTTAAAAGTTGTATTGCTACATCACCAAACATGGTGATATTTTCGTAAGCATCACTGGAGAAAGTAACCAACATAATCATTTCCTTATTTTTATCATCTAACAATACAGATTTTACTAGGGTCTGTAGACATTACGCCAGCTTGAGTGAAAAGCGGTGATTTATGCTCCTCGCGCCCAGTTTACACGAGAGTAAAAGAGCAGCGAAGGAAATCAACGCTTTTCGCCAAAGGGCTACAGACCCTAAATCAAAAGCTTCTGCCTAAATCGACACAACTTTAATTGATTAGGTATATAATAGTGCCATTTTGTTGCCAGGTCGAAAAATGAATAAGCAAGATTTTTATTTTGATTTACCGGAAGAGTTGATTGCGCAGTATCCTTTAGCCAAACGCAGCGACTCGCGATTATTGATTTACAATCGTAAAACGGGTTGTAGCGCGCATCATCAATTCAAAGACATTGTGCAATTTTTTCAGCCCGGTGATCTTTTAGTAATGAATAATAGTAAAGTAATCCCGGCGCGCTTGTATGGCAGAAAAGCAAGTGGGGGCAAGATCGAGTTATTGATTGAACGCTTGCAAGGCAATAATTCATTTTTAGCCCATATTAAAGCGAGCAAATCACCAAAAGCAGGTACACTTATTTATTTGGACAATGATTGGCGTGTTGAAGTAGTAAGCAAGCAGGATGACTTATACCATTGTCAGGTTTTAGGTGATGTGGAGATGATGCTGGAGCAAATAGGCCACATGCCATTGCCTCCCTATATTACTCGTGCGGATGACACAATGGATAGTGAGCGCTATCAGACTGTGTATGCAAAATATAAAGGGTCAGTAGCAGCGCCGACAGCTGGTTTGCATTTTGATGAAGAACTGTTGCAGCAGTTACAGGGTAAAGGTATTAACATTGCCTATTCAACCTTGCATGTGGGTGCGGGGACTTTTCGCCCGGTGCGTTGCGATTCAATCAGTGAACATAAGATGCATAGTGAGCAATTTACTGTTACTGAGGCGCTATGCCAGGCAGTCAATGAAACCCGGGCAGCGGGCAAGCGTGTGATTGCTGTTGGGACAACTGCCTTGCGTAGTTTGGAGAGTGCCGCAGAAGGAGGTCGCCTCAAACCTTGTAGTCGCGATACCGATATTTTCATTTATCCGGGTTATCAATTTCAAATCTGTGACGGTTTGATTACTAATTTCCATTTGCCTGAATCAACCCTTTTAATGCTTGTTTCCGCTTTTATAGGTCACGCGCAAGCGATGGCTCTTTATCAAGAGGCCATAGCACAAAATTATCGTTTTTTCAGTTATGGCGATGCCAGTTTGTTGCTTTAATAAGGATTTGCATGATAAACAAAAAACAAGGTCCAGGTTTGACCCCCGTATTGACTACGGAAGCAGGCAATTGTTTGACTCTGGCAAACTGGCAAGAAGTCGGTATTAAGGCTGGGGCTTATTATTTAGACGCATTGCTCATGAAGCCTGGGGTTGCTTGCCTTAAAAAACTTGCTCCTTTATCTCATTATACCGGTTGGCAAGGGATTACTGTATTAAATGCTTCACTATTAACTGCACGAAATGGTGTTTACACGATTCGCTCTTGCTACGATGGCAGCCGTATAATAACTGATCAGAACGAACTGACTTCCTTAATTAGCTTGTTGCAGGCGGATAGAGTGGTTTTGCCCTACGGAATATTGAATAATTCTAACCTCAAAGTTTGGCAAACCTTAGCCGAAACAAGTAAGTTATTTGTTTCAGTGGATGAGCACGCACCAGTTTATCCGGACTGGTTATTGGGCAGGTATCTGCGTTATGACTGCACAAAACCTTTTTCCGATTTTATGCAGGAACTGCGACAACATGCCGATGCACCTCTTTATTTGAGTGGTGAATTTACAAGTGAACAATTGCATGAGTTGGCACGTTATCCTGTTTGGCATGTAGAGTCTGATAAACCAGCCAGAGATGCAATGGAAGGGCGGGTTTACAATAAAAAAGGCGTCATTGATATCCTTGATAGCCAACAGGCAGAAGATTACCGGCCCATTGCTGATTGTTCTTGTCCAACTTGTCAGCAATCATTGACCAGAGCCTATTTACATCATTTATTAGGGCACACACCACTTTTGTGCCAACGGTTTCTTATTCAACATAATGTTCATTATTACCAACAGCTGTTATTACCCTCATGACAAACATAACATGAAATTACTTAGGTACTTCATTTACGCGAGAGTGAAATATCGTTATGATGTCACGCTATCTTGCCCAGCCTTGGGCTAGTGCCATGATTAAACAGCGACTGAGGAGATTAGTATGAGTTTTTTTATAAGCGATGCTATGGCTGCAGCCCCGACCACTACACAAGCAGCGCAGCCTGACGGCACGTTTTCGCTGATTATGATCGTTGTCATTTTTGTATTGTTTTATTTTATGTTGATAAGGCCACAAAACAAACGAGCAAAAGAACATCGTGAAATGATTAATCAACTGAAGAAGGGCGATGAAATTGTAACGTCTGGAGGAATACTGGCTAAGGTTGTTAGCATTGATGAGCAATACATCAAAGTTGCTCTTGCCGAAGGCGTTGAAATTAACTTGCAGCGAGGCGCAGTAAGTACAATTTTGCCTAAAGGCACCATTAAATCCCTTTAGTTGGCGCAGGGACACGGAAATGCAGAATAAATATCCTCTGTGGAAAAACATTATGCTGATCATCATTGCGGTGCTCGGCTTAATCTATGCGATACCTAATTTGTACAGCGAAGATCCTGCTGTACAAATTTCTTCATCAACCCCAGTTGACATGGAGCAGCTTAGTCAACAAGTTCAGACTTTACTCGACGAAGCAAAGCTCAAATATAGTCCGATAATCATTTCTGGAGACAATCTGGAAATAAGGTTTTCTTCGACTGATACCCAATTGCTGGCTCGGGATATTATTAAAAATGGTCTTGGTTCAGATTACACAGTTGCGTTAAATTTAGCAGCGGCCACTCCAACCTGGCTAAGCAGAATAGGTGCAGAACCAATGAAGCAAGGCCTGGATCTGCGTGGTGGGGTACATTTTCTTTTGGAAGTCGATGTAGATAGCGTTGTCGGTCGTCGTTTTGAAGGGTTGATGAAAAGCATCGGCCAGGATTTGCGTGAGGCGGGTATTCGTTATACTGGAATTCGTTATGTCGCTGATAAAGGCATTGACGTACGTTTCCGTTCTATGGAAGACATGCAAAATGCAGCTGTCGAGATTAAGGACAAGTTTTCTAATTTGGTCCTGGAGAAATCGAATGCTGCTTATACGATTTCCCTTTCCTTGTCCCCTGCGGAGTTAAACTCAATTCGTCAGAATACTATCGAACAGACCATGAGTATTTTACGAAATCGGGTTAATGAACTGGGTGTTGGAGAAGCAGTAGTCCAGCAGCAGGGAGCAACACGAATTGGCGTTGATCTTCCTGGTATCCAGGACGCGGCACGTGCAAAACAAATTCTGGGTGGTACCGCTACTTTGCAATTCCATCTCGTTGATCAGGAAAACGATGCACAAATTGCCAAGCAAACAGGGGTTATTCCTGTTGATAGCAAACTCTATATGATGGATGGACACCCTATCTTATTGAAGCGTCAAGTGGTACTCAGCGGCGATTCAATTACAAGTGCTGTTTCCAGTTTTGATCAGCAGACAGCTAGCCCTTCCGTACAAATTCAGCTAGGCGGGGGTGGGGAAAGCCTATTTACCAAAATTACCCGGGAAAATATTAATAAGCGTATGGCTATTGTGTTTGTTGAAACCAAGGCAACGACTCAAACGGTGGACGGAGTCAGCAAGCGAATTAATCATCGTGAAGAGCGGGTGATTTCAGCACCAGTTATTCAAAATGCTTTGGGTAATAGTTTCCAGATTACTGGGCTGTCAGACAGTAAAGAAGCGAGTAATTTAGCCCTGCTATTACGGGCAGGTGCGCTGCCTGCAGTGATTTATCCCGTAGAGGAACGGACAGTCGGACCTTCATTAGGTAAAGAGAATATTCATCGTGGTATGGTGTCTCTGCAAGTGGGTATGGGGTTAATTTTAGTGTTGATGCTAGTGTACTATCGCTTCTTTGGTCTAGTCGCTAATATTGCATTATTTTTGAACCTGATCTTGCTTAGTGCCCTGATGTCCATTATCGGTGCTACGTTGACTTTGCCTGGAATCGCTGGCTTTGTGTTAACGGTAGGGATGGCCGTTGATGCTAACGTCTTGATCTATGAAAGAATCAGGGAAGAGTTACGCAACGGTTTATCACCTCAGGCAGCAATGTTTGCAGGGTATGAACGGGCTTTTGCAACAATTATCGATGCCAACGTTACCACACTGATTGTGGGTATAGTCTTGTTTGCTATAGGTACTGGGCCTGTTCGTGGTTTTGCAGTGATCTTATGCTTGGGATTGTTGACATCGATGTTAACAAGCATCACCTATACTCGTGCTATCGTAAATTGGTATTACGGTGGGCGGAATGTGAAAAAACTGTCAATTGGTATTTGAGGCGAGGCTTAGATGGAATTTTTTAATCCAAATTCAAAAATAGATTTCATGGGGGCCCGCAAGTGGACCGCTCTATTTTCTGCGCTTGTCTTCTTGGTATCGATTGGTGCCTTGTTGATTAACGGGTTGAAATGGGGGTTGGATTTTACTGGTGGAACCCAAATTGAAATTTCTTATCAGCAACCGGCTGATTTAACGGCGATCCGCGACAATTTATACAAGGTAGGCTTTAAGGAAGCACAGGTAGTTAGCTATGGTACATCCAAGGATGTGCTAATTAGTATTGCGCCCCGGGCTGATCTTGATCAGACTTTGCTTGTTGAGAAGGTGATGCAACAATTACCTGGTGCGGAAAAGCAACGAGTTGATTTTGTCGGTCCTCAGGTTGGACAAGAATTAGCTACTAAAGGTGCATTGGCAATCATTGTATCTCTACTTGCTACCATGATTTATATTGCCATGCGTTTTGAATACCGCTTGGCAGTTAGTTCGGCAGTAGCCTTGGTGCATGATCCGGTACTCATTCTCGGTGTTTTTGCCATGTTTGGTATTGAGTTTGATCTCAAAGCGTTAGCGGGTCTGCTTGCGGTTATTGGTTATTCATTAAACGATACCATCGTTGTTTTTGACCGGGTACGAGAGAATTTTGTTAAGATCCGGCGTGCAACGTCGTTAGAAATAATGAACATTTCTATTAACCAGACGTTATCCAGAACTATCATGACTTCTTTGTTAACTTTGTTTGTTGTAGTTGCTTTGTTCGTCTATGGTGGTGAGACAATTCGTGGATTTTCTCTGGCATTAATCATCGGAATCGTTATCGGTACCTATTCTTCAATCTACGTAGCAGGCACGTTGGCTGTTGCAATGGGTTTAGACAGAAAAGATTTTATGCCAGCGCAACGCAAAGAAATTGATGACAGACCCTAGGGGTTATTGACATTTCTACTATCTTGGCGCTTCTGCTTTGATTTTCTGTGCTTCGCTGCTCACATACTTGTAGGTATGCTCCGCTGCGATGCTCGAAAATCAAAGCAGAAGCACATAAGCCACGAAATCTAAATTACCCCTTGACGCATTGATGGCTTGATTTTCTGTGCTTCGCTACTCGAAAATTAAGCCATAAACAGGTGCAGGTTGGGCACTTCGCCCAACAGCGTATGGACCTACAGCATTAATGCATCAATTTTGGCTGCACAGATAAAATCATTATGTGATAAGCCGTTGAGAGCATGAGTCATGAATCGTACATGGCAATAGTTATAACCAATTTCCAGATCAGGATGATGATTCTCGGTATTTGCTATCCAAGCGATAGCATTAACAAAAGCCATCGTTTCGTAAAAATTTGCGAAGTGAAATGAACGTTTAATTTCTTTGTTATTCTCATGAACCTGCCATTTTTTATCGAGTTGTGGCATTAGGTTATGAATCTGTTCAACAGTTAATGCTTGACCAATCCCTTCACAAGATTCGCAATGTTTTTGACTTAGATCAGTTTTCATGGCCTGGCTCCTTCTTATTTTCAGACAAACAGATAGCGAGTGTATCAAGAAATCGGGTATTTTGAAGGCTATTACCAATACTTACTCGCAAATGATTAAATAAATTGTAGGGTGCTAACGGGCGTACAATCACTCCTTTTCTAAGTAATCCTTGGTAAATCGGCAGGGCACTAGTCCCGCAATCAAAGGTAATAAAGTTACAGCTTGAAGGAAGGGCGGTTAACTTTAAGTCTTTTAGACCCTGGCGAATTTGCTCTCTTCCCAAGGCATTTAATTCTACAGTCTGTCTCAGAAAGTGTTGATCATCAATGGCTTCATAGGCTGCCGCCAGTGCAGCTTGATTAACTGCAAAAGGAATTTGCACACGTTGTAATAATTCAGCAATTTCAAGATTGGCAATGGCATAACCCAAGCGTAAGCCGGCAAGCCCATAGGCTTTGGAAAAAGTACGGGTGATGACTAAATTGGGGTGGTGTTGCAATAGATTGATACTGGTTTTATCACCCTCAGGGTAAGCATATTCATAATAGGCTTCATCGAGAACAAGAATGGTTGTTGCTGGAATGTTATTCAGTAGCTTTTGAATAGAATCCGGGTTGATAAATAAGCCTGTAGGATTATTAGGATTTGCAATAAAGATAAGTGCCGTTTGTTGATTACAGGCCGCAATGATTGCATCAATATCAACTTCCCAATTTGATTTCAATCCAATACTACGTACAGGTATCCCCAACGTTTGGGCTTGGATTTGATAGGAAATAAACGCATGATCATGAGTTAACATATGCTTATCATTATGCAAGGCAAAGGTTGTCAATAAGACAGAAAATAACAGATCTGAACCATTGCTTAAGGTAAGCATGTCTGGATCAATGCCCCAGTGTTTGCTTAATTTTTGCCGTAAAGGATGGTTGGCTGGTGTCGGATAGGTCGCTATCTGCATGCCTGTGAGTTCAGCCAAGGCTTGTTTTGCCAATGGACTGCATCCTAACGGATTTTCATTACTGGCAAGTTTAATAATATCGATTAAACCTTGTTCTTTTGCCAATTCCTCAATAGATTTACCCGGCACATAAGGATTAAGTGATTGAATGCCAGAGTGAGGCAATCCGTGATAATTGCAGGACAATGAACTCTCCTTACAAAGTGAAAACTTATCATCTTACCTATTATTTCGAATTGTTTCTATGTTCATCAAACCAGTACGTATTGATCACTTGTTTACTCTTTTTTAAAGTCGTACTCTATACACCGCATAGCAACCTCAGGAATGGAATATGAACGCTTATCAGGGATTTTCCTTGACCGAAGCATTGGTCGCTCTATTTTTACTGACTACGACATCGCTTACACTTTTGCAGCAACAATGGCAGACTAATCAACGTCTTAATGAAGCGCTGCTGCGTGCACTGGCTTTAATTCAGCTTGATAATAATGCGGAAAGAATCATTGCAAGACAAGCTTTGGCAAAGGTTAAAGAGCCGTTTCAGTGGCAAAAAACAGAAACGAATTCTACTGTTATATTGCAGATAAGCTGGCCAGGGGCAGTCACCCGACCGGATTGTTGTCAGTTACAACGTCAAATCGCACGGTTATGAAATACGAGCGAGGCTTTGGCTTAACGGAGGCTATGATCACCGTACTATTAGCCAGTTTAATTATCATTATTTTGTTGCAGCATTATCTAAATTGTAAAAAATTCTATTTGGGCGCACAAATTTCGCTGGAACGTGAATTTGAATTGCAGCTGGTTAGCGATTTAATTCGCGATAGTGTAAGAAGGGCTGGATTCACTCCCTGTGTTAACGTCAATCATTTGCAAAGTATTGATAGACGTAATAACCGAACACATTTAGTTGCGTTTGAGAGGGATGCTGGTAAAAACCATGCCTTGCAGTTGAATAGGATGAGTGAATATTTCAACCCCGTCTTGCAAATTATCACTCCTTCCCGTTTATTAGTACCTGCTGGACAGGCCTATACAACCAAACACCCTGTGTTGCTGGCCGATTGTTACCATGCTGAAGTTCAGCAGATTTTATCATTACGACCTACCCTTAAGGGCGTTGAGATGATTTTTCCCCACCCCTTTATCTTTCATTATGTTGAACCAATTTATGTCGGTGAATGGGTTGAGGAGGCTTTTTTTATTCAACAAAACCGGCAAAAAAAATGGGCATTGTTTTACCGTTATAAGCATGCGGAGGAGCTAACGTCTGCCATTAATAAATTAACCGCGGATATCCATTTTTTGCAGGAAAAAACAGTCCTTACAGTGAATTTGGGTTTGGATGACATGCAAAACCTGACTATTGAAACAACCGTTCGCACGCCATGAACCGCGAAGCAGGGATGGTTTTAATTTCTACAATGCTGATGGTAGCACTGTTAGCCCTCTTGGTGGTATCACAGATGCAAACTGTCTTTTTAGTTTATAAGTCGCTGAATCGGTTGGTCGACAAACACCAGTCATTTTACCAACTCGAGATGATTGCTCAAAAACTATCGTCTTTTAATAGTAATCAGCTGCAGGCGGCTTGCCTTGTTACAGAAAAAAATCCCGATGAAGTATTCACCTTATTAAAAAATGGCAAAGCTTGTTCTCTCTCTTATGAGCAGCAATCGTTTTTCTATTTAATAGAAGAACTTGGCTTCTTTCCTTGTATGCAGACAGTGAAAGAAAAAGGGATCTACAGTACACAGCATTGGCGGCTTACTGTTCTGGCAAAGGATGAACGATTTAATTTTTTACAATTGCGGATTGCCAGGATTGCTCCCTTCATTCGCTGCGAAAAGAAGCCGTTGGTTTTTATCCATACAGGTATTCTCAGTTGGCGTTATTTAGTCCGTTAATCTGTCAGAAATTATGCTATGGTAACAAGAGTATTTATTTTTCATTAGGGGCCGTTTACAGGTCGCTAGCTTGGGTGATTAGGGCTGGATTTTCGAGTATTGCAGCAGAGCATACAACGAAGTATGGGAGCAGCGCAGAAGCAAGCCATAAACGCCAAGATAGTAGAAATGTAAACGGTCCCTACGTAGGATTGGAGAAGGATTAATGCTAAAGAAACCCTGTGTTTGGAAGTTAGGAACACTCGTTTTTTTAATTTTTTATCCTTTGACCTGGGCCAATTCAGCGAGTCTGAGTGCCTTTGAGGCATTACAGTTAGGCACAGAAGCTTATATCTATGGTTATCCTTTAGTGACTATGGATTTAACTAAGCGAGTGATGACGAATGCAGTGAAGCCAAACAATGGTCGCGGGCCCATGGGGCAATTTATCAATATCAGGCGATTCCCCGATGCGTCGTTTAAAGATATTCCAGCACCTAATGCTGATACGCTTTATTCTTTTGCCTGGCTCGATCTCGGTAAAGAACCCTACCTCTTGCATGTACCCAATCAGAATGGGCGTTATTACATTATGCCCTTATTAAGTGGATGGACTGAAGTATTCGCTGCTCCAGGCAGCCGAACAACGGGTACAGAAGCACATGATTTTGTTATTGTTGGACCTAATTGGAAAGGGACGGTGCCCGAAGGGGTAGTCGAATTAAAATCACCGACAAACATGGTCTGGATCTTAGGTCGCACCTATTGTACGGGAACCGCTGAGGATTACCATCTTGTCCACAGCTTGCAAGATAAATACAGTTTAAAACCCCTTAGTTACTATGGTAAAGCCTATACGCCTCCAACGGGTATCGTTGATCCAGCCATCGATATGAAGACCCCAATACGTCAGCAGGTTAATGCAATGGATGCCGCAACGTATTTTAAACAATTGGCAATTCTCCTCAAGGATAACCCGCCTGCAAGTTCGGATGCCCCCATGGTTGAGAAACTGGCTAAAATTGGTATTGTTGCAGGCAAGGAGTTTGATTTAGCAAAACTTGATCCTGCTGTAGCAATGGCGTTGGAAAATGCTGTAAAGGCTGGACAGTATGAAATTCTGATGCAGAAACTGAAGGCGGCTAAAGATTTAAGAAATGGCTGGATCGTCACAACGCGCACAGGCATTTATGGAACTGACTATAAGCAGCGAGCTCTCCTTACTGCCGCCGGTCTTGGTGCGAATCGTCCGCAAGACGCCATTTATCCAGTAGCAATGACAGATAATAGCGGTCAGACCCTCCATGGCGCTAATCAATATCTGATTCATTTTGACCCAGAGGAAACGCCGCCTGTTAATGGGTTTTGGTCCTTAACGATGTATGACGAGCGTTTGTTTTTTGTGGCCAATCCTCTTAACCGTTATACAGTAAGCCCCCGTAATAATTTAAACTATAATCAGGATGGCTCTCTTGATCTCTATATTCAACATCAATCTCCTGGCAAAGACAAAGAGTCTAACTGGTTGCCAGCACCTGAAGGGACTTTTATTTTGATGTTCCGATTTTATTGGCCTAAGCCAGCAATTATTGATGGTCAATGGCAGCTGCCAGCAGTGAAAAGAATAGAATCTGCTGGAATACAAAACTAGGTCAGAATCACCCGATTCAAATCCGGATCCAGCTTGCGTGCACTGGTTTTAAATGGAGGATTCCGCGGGGGGCGCGGAATCCTGAAGTGAATTGCTTTATTTTTTCTTGACTAACTTATAAGGAATATAAGTAGGTTCCCAGATATGGCTTTTAATGTTTTTTTCGATATCAGCATCAGTTAGAAAATCAGCTAAATTGGAATTCACGGCTTCCCTGGCGACAGCTAAGGCTACTTTATAGGAAACTTCTCGTACTTCGGTAAGCGGGGGGAGCAGGTTAGCCTGCGGATCGTGTTTGGCAGGTGAGCAGCTTGCCAGTGCTTTGGCTGCAGCCATGAACATTTTATCGGAGACTTGTTTTGCTTTGACAGCGATCAAGCCAAGACCCATTCCTGGAAAAATATAAACATTATTGGTTTGATCCACTCGGAAAGGCTTACCATTTTTTATAATGTTGCCAAAAGGGCTGCCAGTGCCAATGACAGCGCGATTATCGGTCCATAACATGAGATCAGTGGGTACCGCTTCGCTATGAGTAATCGGATTAGAAAGAGGCATGATAATAGGCTGGGCAACATGCGCCGCCATTTCGCGAATTAATTCTTCAGTAAAGATCCCTACCTGTCCAGAAACACCTAATAAGGCATTAGGATGCAAATTTTTAATGACGTCTTTTAAACTGATCATGTCTTTGCTTTCACACTGCCAATTGGCAATGGCTTGTTTGGGTTTTAACAATTTTTGTTGGAAGGGAAGTAAACCGGCCATTCCTTCCACTAACAAGCCATTGCGATCGATCATATAAATCCGATCCCTTGCCTCTTTTTCGGAAATACCATCATCGATCATGGCATGCACTATCAACTCAGCTATACCACAACCAGCCGATCCTGCACCCACAATTACAATACGTTGTTCGCGTAAGTGAATACCTGTGACTTGGACAGCGGATAAAAGGGTGCCGGTAGCAATGGCTGCTGTACCTTGTACGTCATCATTGAAGGTACATAGCTCTGTACGGTAGGTGTCTAAAAGGCGAGTAGCATTTTGTAAGGCAAAATCCTCCCATTGCAAAAGAATATGAGGGAAACGTTTTTTTAATGCTTTGATAAAAGCCGCAATAAAATCATCGTATTCTTGCCCGCGAACTCGTTCATGTCGCCAACCGATATACAAGGGATCTTTCATCAGTTCGGCATTGTTAGTACCCGTATCGAGTAAAATTGGCAGTGTTGCAGAGGGGTGTATTCCAGAGCAGGCACAATACAAAGCAAGTTTACCAATGGGAATTCCCATTCCGCCAGCCCCTTGATCGCCTAAGCCTAAAATACGTTCGCCATCTGATACTACGATGGCTTTCACTTTATCAAAACGCGGGTTTGCCAGGATTTGATCAATATGGTCGCGATAAGGATAAGCGATAAAAATACCGCGTGGGCGTCGGTAAATGTGGCTAAAATTAATACAGGCATCCCCCACAATAGGGGTATAAACAATGGGCATCATTTCGGTAATGTGCTCGGTAAGCAAGCTGTAATAGAGTGTTTCGTTTGAATCCTGCAAGTCGCGTAGATAAATATATTTTTCCAGATCACTGTTCTTATTTTTAAAGGCAGCGTAAGAACGGGCGCGCTGATCAGCAATATGGCTTTCTTCGGGTGGCAAAAGCCCAAATAAATTGAATTCTTCACGCTCTTGCCTGGTAAACCCCGTGCCTTTATTCAGTATGGGATTCGTAATTAGCCGGTAATCAGTAACATAAACCTCACAATAGGGTTTTCCATCCTTATCTAGGCAATGCGAATAGTCCATTGAATCTTCTCCTTTATTAAATGCCGATAGTTCTGATAGAGCACCATTAACAACCAGTGCTGTCTCTTTGTCAGTTCCATTCTTTATAAAAGAATAAACCCTTCTTGCATTTATTTCGAATGATAGAGGGAATATTTTTGTTAATTAATGAGAGGTTTCTAACTTTTTTGGCATGAAATGAGCTTAAAGAAGTAAAGTCTTATTTCGCTATGAGGACACCGAGTTCGTTGGTTGACTATATTCGTAGATAGGCAAAGGACGGTTGTTTAATGAATCGAGAGCGTTTAGCGGCGTTTCCATATTGGCCACACCTTATTACGCTGACAATTATTGTATTGGCTTTTGCCGGCTATCGTTTTTTTGCCTATTATTATACTCGTTCCGATGATGCTTATGTCTCAGCCAATATAATTAACATGGCTTCCCTTGTAGCGGGTCCCATTAGCAAAATTTATGTCTGTGAAAATCAATCCGTAAAAAAAGGGCAGAAGTTAATTGAAATTGATCCCCGGCCTTACAAATATGCGATGGACAAAGCCTGGGCTGAACTTCAGATCGCTAAACTCGATTATGAGAATGAGCGATTAGCGATTAAGGTAGCACACGATAAATTGCAGCAAAATCAGGCCATGCTTGCATTAAGTCGCGATCATTACCAGCGTTACAGTAAATTGCAACAGCGAGGTGATATCCCCGAAATCCGATTAATTAATGTGGAATCCAAAATTCAAGAGCAGGAAGCGATGGTACTTAGTGCAGCTCAAGAATTGCAGATAGCACAACAGAATTTTGATGATAATAAAGTGATAGCAGCAAAGGCAGTTTACGCGAAAGCGCGCTACCTGTATGAACATACGACGGTTCTTGCGCCAACCGATGGTTACGTGACTAACTTCAATTTACGACATGGTCAATATATCAGTGTGGGGCAAGGGCTATTTGCTGTAGTAGACACTAAACGCTGGTGGGTCGTAACGCGTTATAGGGAAACGGTGATCCGCTTAATTAAACCCGGTGATAAAGCAAAGATTATGCTTGATATGTACCCAGGCAAAGTTTTTCACGGACATGTTGGAAGCATTGGTTGGGGCATTAATCGCGTACAGTCGGGCAAGGTTGCTCCGTCGACTCTGGTTTACCTGGAAGCAACCGAATATTGGATCAAGATTGCACAGCGGTTTCCAGTACGAATCTATATTGATGATCTGACACCCGAATATCCTATGCGAATAGGAGCGAGTGCAACCACGATCACTTATCGGTGAATTGGTAAGGACTTTTTAAATTGATCACACCAAAAACGATAGAAAATAGAGCTGCATTACGAACCGCCATTGCAACGGTCGTTGCCGTCTTGATCGCGTTTATGCTGCATTTAGACAAACCTTATTGGGCAGGGATGACTGTTGTTATCCTTGCCAATTTATATACCGGTAGCATTATTGATAAAGCGATTCTGCGTATCCTGGGTACTGTCTTTGGTGTCTGGCTTGGTTTCTTTTTGGCTGGTTTTGTAGCGAATAGTTTGTTTCTGTATTTGTTGATGAATTTTATGCTGGTTGCAATCGGCGTCTATTACTATAACTTTAGCTCCCATGCTTATGCTTATCTCCTTGGGGCAATCGGGGCTTTTTTAGTCATTGCCCAATTAGCAATGGATCCTCAAGAAGCCTTTTTTGTAGCCGTCTGGCGGCCTATTGAGATTGGTTTAGGCGTGCTGGTTTCGGCAGCCGCAGCGTTCTGTCTTTTCCCAAATAATATCAGTGAGCATGCTTTAAAGGATATCGATGCAATTTTTACGGAACTTGGAAATGTATTGGAAGGGTTAAAAACCAATTTATTAACTGGTGAGCTGGATTTTACCAAAATTAAAAACAGTAATTTGCAATTGAAAAGAAAACTAAAAAAATCAACCGAAATAATCGATTTTATGCGGCGTGAACTCGGTGTCAAAAAGGAGAAAATAGACCAGATCAGAGTTTTAATTGATCTTTTCTTAAATTTAAGCCGGACTATTTCCTTTTTTATTTCTTCGTATGAAAGGGAGGTTGGGCGGGAGTGGGCTGCTGATCTGTATCAGCCTGTCGCCGAGGTATTTACTGCTGTGCAACATGATTTAGACGTATTACGCAAAGCATTCTTTTCTGTTGCGGAGACCGACCGAACTATACAAATTGATGGCGCGATGGAGGCTTTAAAGCAAACAATCACCTCGGAAACCGATGAATCACTGGTAAAAATAAAACATTACTATCAAATCGAACCTTTGTTGCAGCAAATCAATATGGTCATAACCAGTTTAAGTACGATTTTAATCAGTGGACAGAATTTGGAAGTAAAAGAGGAACGCTTAATTAGTTTCAAACAGCAATTGCGTCATGATCCCGATATTATCAAGCACAGTATTAAAGCCGGGTTAGCCGCTGTGCTTGCGCTTAGTTTCTGGCTAGTGAGTAATTGGCCAGGTGGATTGAATGGGATTATCAGTAGTATTGTTATTTCGATCAGAAGAAATCTGTTTGATATGAAAAACATTAGTTTTCATCGCATTCTAGGCTGTTTATCTGGCGGAGGGGTGGCTTTATTTCCCCTCGCTTTTTTTTCCATGAATTTATATGACTTAATTCTTGTTTTATTTTTTGCAGTCTGGGGCTTTAGTTATTTTGCTTTTAAATACACGAAATATGCTTATATTGGTTTACAAGCAAATATTGCTTTAGTTATCTCCCTGGCACAGGCGGGAGGTCCTCCTACTGACTTGGCTCCACCTCTGGAGCGTCTGGGAGGAATTTTTATTGGTATCACTGCCAGTTTCCTGGTAGCCAATATTTTATGGCGTACTGATCTTCTAAGCATGGCATTTGGACATGTAAGGAAATTATTCCGCTATCTTCGCTATAACATGATTGAATTACTCCATGTAGAAAAGGAAAAAGAAAAACTCTACGATCTCGCTAATTTATTTTGGATGTCGCGCGGTTTATTAGAGTCCTTCAATGAGGAACAGCTCAGTCCCAAAAAACAAAAAAAGTTAATAGAGGCGAAAAGGATGTTTGCCCAATTAGCGCTGATTCAAGCGACAATCAGTCTTATTCATCAAAGCATTGATCAGGAAAAAGCACATAATACCGCTGTTTCATTAGGTATTAACCTGGCTACTTTGGAACAAATGGTAATGACTCTGTACGATACAAAACAGCCTGATAAGAGGCAGGTGTTCAAATCACAGATAGAAGCGCTGTTAGCCCAAATTGAACCTGTTATTTATTCCGTAAAAGCCACCGATATCGATTTGGATAATTGTATTGCCTATATCAACGCATTAACCCAATTGGCTATGTTACGTATTGATTTGTAGGGAATGCCAATAAATCTATCCTTGGTAAGGACCGCAGCGCGGTCCAAAGGGAGTTAGCATTCGCTAAAAGTATCGAAAATAAGAGAAGATTAACTGACTAACTTATTTCGGAGGCATTGATCGTTATGGGCAAATCCATCGATGACTAACCGGGTGACTGAGGAGACAATATCGTCTCGTTGGATGGCTTCTTTATTATTGTTTGTATAATAGACAGCGATAACAATGGGAGCGCACTGAGGAGGCCAAATAACACCAAGGTCATTGGTTGTTCCATAATACGTGCCGGTTCCTGTTTTATCTCCAACAATCCAGCCCTTCGGTACGCCTGCTCTTATACGTTTATCACCCGTGGTGTTGCTTTTTAACCAGGATAATAAAAGCTCATGCTGGGGCTTGGCTAAAACGTTAGTTAAAGCTAATTGCTGTAAACTTTGTGCCATCGCTTTGGGTGTAGAACTGTCATAGACATTATTCGGCCCTCCAGACAGCGCTTCTTCTGGCCATCCATTGTCCTGCCGGAATGTCTCGTTATGGATAGAGCGGGCAAAATCGTTAATTTTTTCCAGCCCCCCCAGTTTTTTTACCAGCAGGTTCATCGCAGTATTATCGCTATAGCTAATGGATGCTGCGCATAATTCAGCGACAGTCATTCCTGTATTGAGATGTTTTTCGGCAATCGGCGCCCAATTGGTTAAATCTTTTTTTGTATAGGACATTCTTTGTGACAACAGAGTCGGGTCACTCATACTTTTTTTGAGGATAGCGGCAACCCCCATTACCTTGGAAGTGCACCCCATAGGAAATCGCTGATTAGCACGATAATGTATTTGTTGGCCATTCGCTGTGTTAATCGCATAAATTCCTATTTTTCCGCCTGAAGAGGCTTCCAGTTTGGCCAGGTTTTCTTGAATTAAAGGGGGAGTTATCTCTTCTGCTGCATTGGAGGGCATTGCAGTAAAAAATAAACTACCGGCAATAAGCCATGAGAATAAATAATTAGCTGAAAGGGGCTTCATAGTAGTGGTTCTCTTAAAAAAATAAATGGCTGAATGATGAGCTGTTTGTTTTAGGGCATTATACAGCGAGCTTTGCATTGTTTGCTCATCTTGCGCGTCATTATAGCAAGTAAGTAAAACCCATGGATAGTGCATTAGCGTTGGGTTGACCGATTAGGTGTCCATCCGCTGTTGCAGGTAAAACCAGTATCAAGTTCTGCCAAAGCAACAAACGGTTAATCAATGGAAAAGAAGCACTTTGGACTGGAGAATATTAATCAAGGGACCCGGGTAAATAAAACCCTCTTTACGCTATGCTCTGTCAAGGCTATGCGGGTTTGTGATTTGGCGAAACAGCTATTTTTGCCCGTAACCCAGGGTCCTGATTGAGCTCATTGAGATAATGATTTAATTTAAAAATCCACTCAATCGCCATGACCGGCGTTTCGAAAAATCGGGAATCAAAAAAATGCTTGGAATAATCAGGTAATTTCTTAATGGCTTTGCGGGTTGTTTCTGAAAGCCCTGCCATAACACACTCTTTAACAGCGCGCGCGCAATTTTGTCCGAATAAGTCATATTTATAGTTCGGATCATGTAAGAGTCGTTCCATCTTTTTTAAGATAGCGATTTCATCAAGAAAATAAGGTTGGCCACATTCGCTGGTGGGAAGCGACACTTTATGATCCGGACTTAAGCCTTCAGTCACTTCACTATTTTCGAGTTCAAGCTCAATTTGCTCTTTTTCTTGTTTTAGGTCGTGCAGCTCTTTTTTTATGTTTTCATACTGCCTTAGCAGTTCATTGATTTGATGCTCTTCTTTTTCAAGATCACGAAGCTTGTTAATGGTGTCAGTGATTTGAGTCTGTAAGGCCAATAATGCTTGTGCATCTTCGTTTTCAGGGTAGCGTTGAAAATAAAGCCTGAGATGGCGTCTAACCTTATTACTATCGGGTTCATCGTCATAAAGCGTATTGATTTTATTAAACTCGGAAGTTAATTTACGATACTCTTCAATATAGGCATAAATTTTCGGCATATCGGCGTTTAGCAATAAATGATGGAATTCCACTTTTAATTGCTTAAGTTCTTTCTCCAAGGCTTGTTTTTCTTGGGCTGCAGCAAGACCGTCGTCTGCTTTTTTTACTCCGGGCTTGGATAAGAGATTAACCACATGGGGGGTAGTTTGTGGCAGTAATTTTCTTCTCGCTTCTAATTTTTTTTCCATAGCAGTTTGTGGAGCCCGCCCTTTTTTTTCGAGTTCCGATCGCATTTCCTGTTTTTGTTTTTCAAGTTCAGCGATCCTGTTATCCACCGCTTGCATTTTTTGTGATAGTTCTGAAGGTTCAAATTCACTGCCTCGGTGATGTTCAATAACGCGTTTTGAACTTGGCGACTCATCCGTAGAATCTGACCATTCCCCTCGCATATCCATTTGTACCTTCTCACTAAAAAGGGACTTAACCTTTCCACCTACTCTGAAGAAACTCTGAATAGCGCGTAATTTCGTAATACCTTCATCGCCGGGCCATAGACTTAAGAAAGCGCTGAGACCTTTTAGTTTTTTTCCTCGCTTATAAAACCCAAGCCCATTGGGATCACCAGTTTTGACTGCTTCATAAATGGGCATAGCCTGTTGGAATTTAAGTTGCTTAAATTTTTTATCAATTTCACTTAAGTCGTGCTTATTTTCATAAAGCGTCACTGCCAGGCTCATATGCCCCACATTGCCGCCCTGAACCACTGCTTTCGCAATGCCTTTTAATGATCCGTGTAGGTCTTGTTTGTTTTTATTTCGTGGATTCCAAACATAAAGCTCAAGCATTTTTTACCAAGTACAAAGTTAACTCTTATTAATTATAGAGGGGGGATTATTAACAGACGCTTAAATTGAGCGATATGGTGAAAAAATAGTCGAAATGGCAGACTAAAGTGATGTGGTCGGACCCTTTTGACTCGACATGCTTCACGAGGATCCAGTGGAGCTGTTAGGCCGAAACGCCTCTGACGGCTCCCTGGTTTTTGGATATTTAAGGTTAAAACAGAGTATTTTATTTGAAAGCGTTATTTGTCTTTGACAGTGTTATGACAAATGTTTTTATTTGGTATAAACGTCACATAAGGATCTTTATCAGTTAAATGAAATTGCATCACATACTGGTTCATAAAAGAGGAACCTAAAATCATTGCCGGAAAATATTTCATCCGTTCTCTTTGTTTCGCATTACGCCAGGCAGTTGGATGGGGTGGTAATGAACGGATAAAAACCAGTCGCGCTGAATCGTTACCACAACCTGCCTTATTGACATAAATATCAGGTTCCAAATCTAATAAATAATAAGAAGAAGGATCATCCTTCTTCTGAAAACCGATTTTGATTTTAGGCAGTGATTTAAAGTCCAGATCTGCTAAGGGTACACAGTAGTTGTTCTTCCAAAAAGGCTCTCCTAGAGCCTGATTTTTTTTGCCAGCATGCTCATAGATATAGTTTAAAATTTGACTATGGAGATTTTCATTAAGAATAACATAACCTCCTGTACCAGTATCCAGCACTGCAGCAACAAAAGGAAGCACTGGTTTAGCAATCTGATTGCCTTTGTCATCAAAAAATCCGGAACTTTGTATTTCATAATAATTTTTATGGGTCATAGGGCTTTCATAGTTTTGATGATCGGTGACATTCTTAATGTATTCAGGGCCTATCTCTATATAGCTATCTGCACCAACTCCACACAATACAAAAGTAATGACTCGATGCAGATTATGGTACTTGTGAACATTTTTAACAAAAGTTTGGGCATTAGGAATGATTGAAATATTCTCTTTCAGTAGTCCAAGAATATTCGATGGTTGTGTACTATCCTCAATCACAAATATTTGCATTTCAGGAATAATAGGATTTTTATGCTTGTACCCCTGAATTTGTGCGTAATATTCAATAACATGGTCAGTGGCCGATCCATATTTCAATACATATTTTGAGCTAGTGGATGAAGGTTTGAGTGCTTTGATTTCAACAAAACCTTTAGTCAATGGATTATCACAATGTGAACAAATTCTTTTTTCAGGAATTACGACTAAAGTAGAGCTTCCAGTATCAACGATTGCTTCAATGGGATGGGGCGGATTTCCTATTAGCACAGACATGGTATAAATCCCATGCTCAACTTTGTAACTAAGCGGAAATTTATAACTTTCTTGCTGTTCATTTTGAGCAAAGATGAACGAGGACAGGGCAATTGTTGTAATGAAACTTATTATTCTAATTACTGTCAGCTTCATACCATGTATCCCTAGTTCTTTGCTCATCGATGCAATGATATCTGCGTTAATTGTAATGGTTTGTTGACAATTTTGCTGGATTGGCGCAGCAACATCTCAGTATTTAGTCTGAATTATGACGTCAATCTTGTATCACTCAAACTAGCCAATTGTAAACCTTGGTTTCAAATAAAAACCTGTAATCTGAAGCGCTAATAGATTACAGGTTTTAAACGTTATCCTATTTCACAACCATTAACAGCGTCTATTAGAAATTAACGCCATATCCATATAACTCGACTTTCTCGCCTTGCTTCAATTGTTTTACTTTGTCGACATCATCTTTATGAACAAAGACCTTAATATTTTGACCATCTGCGGTTTTTAATGATACACCCACTAACTGATCTTGACAGTCATTAGAGGTCTTGGTGGCATCAGCAAAAGTAAAAGGAGAAAATGCTACTCCTAGTAATAATAGAAGAGGTAAAAATACGCGTTTCATTTTAGGGAACTCCTTTAAATAGATCAGTTAGAGTATAGACCATCTATCAACATCTAAACGCTGGTCGGGTCTTTCTTTGCAAAGAGCATAGCCGTCGTATTAAAGCGCTTACAGGCTAGGGTTACATGCTATGTTCTCGATTTAGCGCCGAATTTGGGAAGAGTTCGAAATTTGAAATGACGCGAAATTATCTTAATTTATTGATTCTCATAGTTGTTAAAGGCAGATTCGAACTGCAGGCAAAGCAGATTTTCATAGCCATTGTCCCATTTATTCGATCAAATAAATAAAATCGATAGCGCAATTTTTTTTGATAAAAAATAGTTACCAGAAAGGCCAACTTATTTTTCTACCTTATCTTGTATAAGCTCACAAGTAACTTTCGCAGATATAACAGCCTCCTCTCGGGAAGAGCTGTATAGCCAACATTAAAATGCCAAAAAGCAAACAATAGCGGATGCCTCCCAGCGCCAAATCTGAGTTTTTATGTGTGATCGAGAAAGCCGGTTAACGGAGCCTGTGGGCATTCTTTGAAGCGTATTCTTCGCGCCTTAGTGCGAGCGGAAGGGATGGGGTTTGAGGATAGGCAAGATTTACTTGGTTATTTACTTAAAATATAATAAATTGATTTTATTATAAAATTTATCGAAATAACCATTGCCCATGTCGATGAGCCATAACAGGCTAACTGGACTATTTAGGATGTAGCAGATTATGAAAGCAAAATGGCTTGATAACCTTATTCCCTTGCATACTCGCTACCTGGGAATACAATATGCCGGTTGGAAACCTACAAAATTTGCCGATGAGAACCTGGGGTGTATTCTTTATTCAGACGTCTATGTGCCAATGCCAGATGGAGTTCGCCTTTCAGCAGACATTTATACGCCGAAGAAAAAAGGAAGATATCCGAGTATTGTCCAATTTTCTGCTTATAACCGGGACTTGCATACAGTGGGTATGCCTACGGGAACCAATGAGATTGGCTCACCGCCTAATTTTACTAATCGTGGCTATAATGTCGTCGTTTTAACCGCTCGCGGAGTTGGACGCTCGGAAGGAGAGCTACGATATTGGCAGTGTGATGAAGAAGTTGATGATCATTTTCATGCGATACAGTGGGTGAGTGAGCAAAGCTGGTGTGATGGTCAAATTGCCTTATTTGGTTCTTCCTATTACGGAATGTCTCAGGTGAATGTTGCAGTCAAAGAACCTCCGGCCTTGAAAGCGTTCTTTGCTAATGAAGTCTGCACCGATTATTTTCGCCATGTTTTTCATTATGCGGGTTTGAGTGCCAATAGCTTTATGAGTTTATGGGCTGGCTCTAATTTTACTGAAAAAAATATCAAACGGTATATTGCTCCGTGGAAACGGGCTTTATTGAGCCATTTCATCAATCATTCCTGGACTTCAAAGCTTGGCCATACTTTTATCAATTATATTTATCACAATTTGAAAGATCATTATGTGGCAAAAGAAGCCCTGCCGTTTTATGAACACATCCTGTTTGACTTAAATACAAGAGAGGAAAATGTCGCCCACGGCCCTTTCCAGGCGTTGAAAAATATACATATCCCGTTTGTGGTTGTACAGAATCGAACTGATATCGCTCTACATCAATTTGGTGCTTATGATTTATTCGAGCATAGTGCGACACCTGAACATAAAAAATGGTTGATTATTAATCGTCCTGAGTATGAATTACCTGTCCTGGAATGGCAGTTGGAAGCTGCAGCGTTTTTTGATTACATAATCAAAGGGTTAGATAATGGATACCAACAACGCTTACCCGTGCGTTATTGGGTTGATGGCGAGGAAAAGTTTGAGGGCTCAACAACCTTTCCCCCTCAAAATACTGCGAAAGAAAAATGGTATTTCAGTCCAAATGCACTATCAAAAACAGTCCCTGAAGAAAGTGATGAGACTTGGGTAAATGTGCCGCCTAATGCCGATATTGTAAAAAATATAAATAATATGGCAGCACAAACCTTGGAATATGAATTGACTGTTGACAAAACGCTTAAAGTGGCCGGTCCGGTTACTATGCACTTAAAATTTAGTTGTAATGAAATTGATTCCTTCGTGGTGGTCAGAGTGGACAGAATAGATAGCTCTGGCAATTCATCTTTTTTAACCATGGGGCACATACGGGCTGCGACTCGCAGTCTTTATGAAAACTATTCGTCGAAGTGTGAGGTCGCGTTAGATACGTCCATTCACCAGCCTTTGCAAAGAGGGGTGCCCGTACTGCTTTCCTTTAGCCTGATGCCTACCGCAGCTCTTTTTAAAAAAGGGGATAAAATGGTCATTTCCATCGGGAGTCGAACGGATTATGTAAGCCCAACACCTAAGGAAGGGATTATAGCCCCTCAATTCCAAACGCCATTTTATTTTTGCAGAAATAAAATTTACTACGGAAGTGAAACCTACATCGAGTTTAATGTTGAGAAGGGTCAAGTGCTTTGATAAGAGATAGTTTATCGGCTACTTACCTTTCCCTTATATGCGACATAAATAATATAAATGGCCTTGACCCCTATGATTTTACAGGATTAAAATGCCAGCCTTTTAGGCATTTTAAAAAGGATTTTGCAAATGAAAAAAACCAGTCTGTTTGCCCTAATGATTGCATCTGGCAGTGCAATATCTGGCACGATGGGAGCAGTAGCCCAACCGGAATATTGGTATCTGGTTGGTGGCGCCGGCTATTCTCATTCCAGAGATGCGAATATTACTGTAGACCCCCAAGTTTGGGATAGTGCCGTAGGGGGATACTCTGATGATCTGGGTTCCGCTCCGTTACTTTTTTTTGGAGTAGGCCGCCAGATTAGTGATTATTTTCGCCTGGATATCAGAGGAGAACGCCGGGGTGATTATCATTATTCCAACCCACAAACTGGCGTTTCGTCGACACCTGGGTTTACCGGGGACAGTCGCATTCGTAAATTCAAATTGACGAGTGAAGCACTCATGCTGAATGGGTGGCTCGATCTGGGGGGGCTATCCGATAGGCTCATCTGGCAATCCGGCAGCTTTGCTATACAGCCTTTTGTTGGCGCCGGGATTGGTGTTAATTATTCCAAAGTTCATGATTTCCATACCGTTGGTTTGCCTTTTGGTAATCGCAATGAAATAGCCTCTGTTAATCAACTGGTCACTGGCTCTGAGTTTGCATGGCGTGCAAGTGCTGGGCTATCAGCACAGCTAACAGAGCGCTCGATTGTCTCGGTAGGCTATAACTATTTTGATGGTGGTGATATTCCCTTTCCAAGCTATATCCTCTCATCGACTTCTGCCCCCAATGCAGCACTTGGCCGCACGGGAGTCAGCACTCCGCCCTGGAATGGTAAATTCCGTGCGAATGAAGTCTATGCGGAATTACGTGTAAAATTTTAAGAGAAAAACCAAAACGATATAATCGACGGAGGTTCCCTCGGCTTCCTGCGTAAATAGCCTGGGTGAAACGAAGTGGAACCCGGGTTATGGCGACCTTCGCCCAGGGACATTATCTTCGTACCCCAGGTTTTTCCCTGCGAACTGGCAACCTCATGCTGAAGAGAAAAGAGTCAGGCGCTGACCCTAACTGTTTGATTTCCTGGAAATAAAAGAAATTAATATATTAATAAACATCATAAATCCCCATAAGAAAAAAAGAATGTGTTTTGAAGCAGGCAAGCAAAATTAGATTTAATTTTGTTAACAGGATTTAAATACATAATCCTATGCAGTAGGTATTTGAAATTTTAATCGTAAATGGAGACATCATGCAAATAAGTAGTGACGGCCAAACCCTTGTTAGAGTTAGGGACAGCGATATTGACGATGGTTCTTGTCAAATTCCTGCCGGCATTACGGCTATTGAAACCTGGGCATTTATTAATTGTACCAAATTACAAACGCTAATGCTTCCTGCTGGGCTTACGGCCATTGGTCATGGGGCATTTTGTGGTTGTACTGGCTTAAAAACGGTAACGCTTCCTGCTGGGGTTACAACTATTGGTGAGAAGGTATTTGATGGTTGTTCCAGCTTAAAAACGATAACACTTCCTGCTGGGGTCACGACTATTGGTCCTTATGCATTTTATAACTGTAGAAATTTACAAACAATAACAATCCCTGCCGGGGTTACGATCATTGATATTGGGGCATTTTGTGATTGTAGCAGCTTACAAACGATAACACTTCCTGCCGGGCTTAAAACCATTGATAAGATGGCCTTTCATAGGTGTAGCCGCTTACAAACGATAACATTTCCTGCTGGGATTACGACTATTGATACGAGGGCATTTACTCATTGCACAAAGTTAACCTCGATTATCATCGCGAGTGATGATGAGACTGAGGTAGCGCGAATAACTCACTTGCTACCTGAAGAATTAAGAAGCAAAGTTATCTCCAAACGTCTACTTGATGAGATTACTCACTTTCAGGAGGAACAATTAGCCAGACTTCTCAATACGCCCCAAACCAATCGGCTCTATGGCTTTTTTCATGCTAAGTCCCGCAGTGTGCCTATGGCTATTTTCACGGAGAAAGATGAGCAGGGTGTAGAGCAACAAAGAGAACAAAAGTGTAGTAAGCTGCCTAGCGATATCTTTTTACACTTCAATCAGCTGACTAAAGATGATAACCCTTATTACCAACAGGTCCAAGCTGCAATTAAGCGTGAACCCTTACCTAAGACTCCCGAAGAGTTTGATGCTTATAAAGCACATATAGGCAAGTTAGTAACGCGGCACATTGACCATGCCATTAAACAGGCACGGCATTTCAATGCACCTGGCGCGGCCAAAGAAGTGACGACTACTATGTGTGCGCCTGCCGTTTAATTCCTGTTGTTCCATTTCCTCTTTCATTTAGAATATAAAGCCACGCATATTTATTCCGGGCCACCTATCGGGTTGGCTCTTTCTTTGAAGTTTGGGCATTGTTACAGCTTGGCGTCTAGCATAGGTGATTTCCATTGATAAGAGCCTGAAGATAAGAGGTCAGGCGCTGACCCGGTATGTTTCATTTCTTCGAAATAAAGGAAATGAATACATTAATGAACATCATAAATCCCCATAGATAAGCAAAGAGTGAGTAAATTAAAAAATAGACTGCCCACAGGTAAACTACTTTCTCTGATATCAGGTAGGGAGAAACGAGCATTAACAGAAGCTGTTCTATAACAATAATGAAGGTATATATCCAAAGACTAATAAGGAAAGAATTGTTATAAGAAAAAAAAGAATGTGTTTTGAAGCAGGCAAGCAAAATTAGATTAAATAAAATAAGCAAAACTATAAATAAAAATAGCCTCTCATAGAGTATGTCAAACGGCAGATAATGACTTAGAAAGACGCAGAACTCCAGGAATAAGATAAGCTGTAATAAAAAAAAGAGCCCGCTCTCGCTGGAGCGGATTATTTTTCTGCAAAAAAGAATCGATAATATCCAGTTTATTCTCATTTTAAGGGCCTTAGATAGACCGAAAAATTAACCGGTTCAGAATACATCGTATGGCAAGAAACGCCCAGGGAAAATCTTGCAGTACGATAAGGGGTAAAGCGACCGGAGTTTATTTCTTTCCATGACTGAATGTAGCCTAATTTTTTATCAAATTTAATGGTTAAATGATTAATATTGTCGCAGATACAACCGTTTGCTCCACATCGAGGATAATTTAATTGAATCAAATCGTTAAACAAGCTGGTCATCGGTTGCTCTTTATTGAGCCATGATGGTTTAAGATATTCACAAAAATCCTTATTCGAATCGGAGTGAGCGGTTTTAACCATTTTAAGCATTCCATTCGCTATCTTGATTGTGTATAAACAGTTACCCTCATTGCTGCTACTGTACGTTAATACATAGTTAGTAGATTGCTGTGACTCCCACTGCTTAAAAAATAATTTATAAGAATCAATTGTCTGCCTGCGCAATTGGATTGAATAAACAAAAAGGAGGGCAGTAATGACTACAAAGGTAATTGTAAAAATAACAATAAATCGCGTTTTCATCCCGTTAAAAAGAATCATTTCACAACCGAATTATGTGACCTGTTTTTAGTTTAGCATCTTACATGAGGCGGAACGGAGTGGCGGCTGTTCGCCAACTACCCTTTTATATAACCCTGTATAATCCTCGTGCTAAAATAATAAATAGAAGGTCTTTCCAACCGAGATTATCATGGACGCCAAAAACGGTTACAGAGTGCTTCGAATTGCCTTGGTTATTATTGGACTGATTTTTATCTTCGGGCTGTACCCATTAACTCTTTTGTGGCCTTCAGGCTGGGCATGGCACCTGGTTGGGCATAACCTCTATTTACAAATGATACTAGGGGTTTATGCAACATTGGGTGTTTTTTTAATCCTGGCAGCGAAGAATCCCGTTCAGCATTTAAGTTTAATATGGTTTACTGTTTGGTCGAGTATTGTGCATGGCGGTATCATGGCCATCCAGGCATTGTATTATCCACAGCATTTTGAGCATTTGTACGGTGATGTTCCTGCTTTATTTATCATCGCGATTGTACTGGCTATTTTAACACCCCGTCAAAGCGCGTTAAGAGGATGAATACTAACAGCAGGTCTAAGCATGGGTTCTTGGGACCTATCCTTCCCACCCCGATGGATATTGAAAATACTTAATCAAAAGATTTGATCGCGTGTGAGTGTTGCAATGATTTCCCGCAGTATCACTGCGGTGATTGGCTTAACACAAACCTCATTGGCGCCCAGCTGTAAACAAATTTGTTTTAACTCCTCACTCATATGGGCTGAGATAACCACGATGGGAGTGTGTTGATTCAGTGTGCTATTGCGAATAATAGGTAGCAATTCAATCCCGGGTCTATCCGGTAGCCCCAAGTCAGAAATAATGCACTGGTAGGTTTGTTCTGCCAATCGCTCTGTTGCTTCCTCAGCAGTACTGGCCAATTCGATAGGATAATAATCACGCAGTGCTGCAACATAGATTTTCTGGCAGATAAAATTATCTTCGATGATCAGTAGTGGCGATTTGGCCGTTATCCCTTCCTCTTTAGTAGACATGTTTAATCCTTTGTAAGCGAAAGGGGGGTATTATTTCTTTTTCAAATTAGAAAAAAAACTACCTTAAAAGGAAGTTATGGGCGTTGTATTCATCGGGGTTGATAAGAAAGGGGGGAGGAGTAGCCCTTATGGCAAAAGGCTTTACGATGTAGATATAAGAAATAAAATTTTTCGGTAGTGTCTGCTAAACAGCTAAAAAATTCATTGGGGGTACACAGACTCAAAGACTATAAATCTGCGTCCGACGTGTTTAAATGCAATAAGTGCTGACAGAGGACTTTATCAATCTCAAGTGGCAACTTGAAGAACTGGCAACGGCAGATAATTATTAGCAACTGCTTCCGAGGTGACCGCGTCGATAGATCCCCTGTCGGCGTAAACGGCCACCTACCCATTCCCGGGGGCAAACCAAAAAAGGCAAACATACGTCAACATGGTCAACCCGTTGTAGAATTGGTCCTGCAAGCCGTAACTTTTGTTTTCCGATGAATTAATCCCTATTCTGAGGCCATTTTTAAAAGCAGTGTCATCAACAAAAAGCGTGTAAATGGTCAGGGGTTGAATGTTGAATTAGTATAAATTAGAAAATCAAAATTTAAGCCCTGACCCAAAGTGGTGGGAACTTTTGGGTTGCTCATAATAGTCAGTAAGCGAAGAAAGTAACAGCTCTCTGGCAACAAAGGGGCTGTCCTTTGTTCTTATCTGATCATTCAAAAAGGAGGTCGCTTCTCTCAGCGTATCAGAATTAGGTTGCTCTAAATGTTCTAAAAGATCAGTCAGTTTTTTTTCCTCGCCGGGGTGTACTCTTGGCAGAAGAGTAAGGAAAGCTTTCGCCAAGGCTTTCAAAAACATATCTTCTGTTGCTTCCAATTTTTTAACCGGGCAGCAGGTAATTAGCAATTGACATTGATCGTGGTGGTTTAAATTGAATAGGGGATCGTCGTCTTCTGGCTCAATAGTTGGGTTTTGCCAGGATGCTCGCCCAGGTTGCTTGTCAATGGTTAAATCATATTTCAGCTCTTCTCCACAAAATTGTTGAATGAGTTCTAAAATAATCATCATTTCGTGCGGGTCGTAGCTGGTGATTAAGAGGGGCGCCTTGGCATTTTTATGGACTAGAATATTCCATAAAATTTGACACATGTCTAAAATTAACCCCTTAGGTGTTTCATCATGATCACTTAAAAATTCGGGATGACGCCAAATGATACAATGCGCATTTGATATACCTGACAGGGGCGGAGAACTGGCAATGTTGGCATGGATATAAGTTTGCTTCACATGGGGGGCTTGTTTTTGTAAAATACGACTATTAAAACGTAAATCTGCTTTATTGATATCGCAACCCAAGTAATTAACCTTGACTCCCCTGGACCGGGCCAACAGCTCAAAGGCCGCTAATTCAATGGCTGTACCACAAGCAATACTAATCACATTGAACACGTCTGGATTGGCAGAATTCTCCAGGAGGTTTCGGATAACCGGTAACAGTGAATAAGCCATCCGAAAATGCCGGAAAGGGAATAAGCTTGCGCTTGGAAAAGAGTTAAAAACAAACATTTAAAATAAATAAAAAACTTAATGTTTTAATATTTTACAGCCAATTAAGCATAAAGACAACGATAAATTGACCCAGATAGGCCCGCCGTTCCATTTAATTAAATCGAATGGCTGACCCCATAGCCAGTATTATTCTAAAACTAGTTGATAAAGCATTTAATATTTTCCAAGAGCTCCTTATAAAGGGAATTCGTTGGATTGTGTTTTAATAAATTACTTGCTTTATCCAGGCAGGTATTTGATGTCTCCTGACATGGACGGATAAAAATCTTATTCGGACAATTATGATGTATCCAGGTATGCAAATATTGTTCAAATAGTACCTTGATGTTAGGGTCAGTAATCAACATTAATTCACCAAGAATAACGTTTAAAACCATCCATCTGTCATAGTATCCATTAGAAAGCAGTCTTAGGAAGTAGCGAATGTGCATAAGGCTGTTTCTTTTATAAACAAGCTCTAAAATCTCTTCAAAGGTATAACTTTCCTGATATTCCAATAGGCCGTTTGCAAACGATTTTAAGGAGGCTGGATCAGGATTAGATAGCAGGTGGGTAATCATGCTTTTCCAACCTTCCGGTTGCATTTTGAAGGCTGCTCTAATAATTGCGGCATTTAATTGCGAAATATTTTTGCTAATCAATGGTTGAATAGATCTAAAATCATCTTTGTTGCCAGACTCACTCAATCCAAGGATAGCCAATTTAATTGGTTTATCCTGCCTGTTAATGGCATCTCTATAGTAATTGGAAAATTCACTGATACCGAGTTGTTTAAGATAATAACGACTTAGATGTCGAATAGAACGGCTACGGTCAAGCAAAGCCTGTTCCAAGATCCCTTTAGCCTGATTGGGATAACGCTCAATAAAGGCATAGAGAACCCTTTTTCGAATGGGCATTAGTTTGTCATCCTTGATCTTATTTAGATAAATCAAAAACTGATCCGAGTCATATTGATCCTGTGCAAGATTAAAGGCATTGACCTTGATGACAATATCTCTGTTGTTGAGCGTGGTAGTTAATAGCTGTTCTATTTTAGAATCAGCCTTTGCAAGAATAGCAAATGCATAGCGCGCAATGATAATTTCTTGACTGTTAATTTTCTTAAAAAGTGCATCACTACATTGGCTTGCAAGTAATGACTCGATCTTCCTGATTAATTCGAGTCGGTCGAACAGGTGCTCCTTTCTTGTTTTGATTTCTAATTGTTTTAGTAAAGGAAGCAACTCAATAAAGTGATCAATTAGTTCCTTAGTTATAAGGCGATTAAGAGTGCTAAAGCATAATATTCTTATCTCCTCTACCCAATCGTTTGCACGGATAATGAGAAAGGGAATTGCCTCTGCAATACTATTTTCCGCGAGTGTTTTAATGGCTTTATAGCGAATATATCCATTGGGATGACAACATAAACTTTTTAAAATAACCACAAACTCTGTCGAATGACCCCTATACGAATCCACAATGGAGGGTTTTAAATTATACCAATATTCAGAAAGCTGATTGTAATGTTTAGAGAAATTTGAATTGCGAATTTTTTCATCGATTTTACTTAAGAGATGAAGGGGTACCTGATTCAATAATGCATGAACCTTTTCATTGGCAAGTTTGCTAACCATTCTATTTTTAGCAAACATAAGGGGTATGAAAGGATAGATTGCATTTGGATCAGTAATTTCCTCAATTTCCTTTAATAAGCCTGCCTTTAACACCGAGGATCGAAATAGATTAACGAGGCTTGGTTTACAAAGATGGTATAAAGAGTCTACGATTGGCTCTAAATTTATATTAGTTACTTTATTCATAAATGGATTTTGTCAGTGTCGTTTTCCCGCTTGACGAGGGTCAGTAAGATAAACGATTCGGAAACTCTTTTAAAACTTCAATAACAATAGGGATTCATTTTTTTTCAAACCTTTGATCGCCTTCTAAGCTCGGCGATTAATTCAGATAGTATATCTTTTTTTAGCCCGAAAAATACAAGGTGTTATTCTGAATGATCGAGAGAGCTAAAATCTTTAAAATAGCAATGAATGCCCCGGCAACTTGTAGGTTAAAGTGCACAGATTTTCACAACGCTCAGTGATAGTTTTGATGGGTTTTGCCGCCAAAAAGGTGATAAGCATACAACGTGTATATAAGCAGTACGGGCAGCATAATGGCAACGCCCACCAGAATAAAAACAAGTGTAGACGTTGGTGCTGCAGCCTCCCAAAAAGTCACCTGATGAGGTATTAAATAGGGGTAAACACTGATTGCGATACCGACATAAGCACAGAAAAAAATAACCAGGCTGTAAATAAAGGGTCTGCGTTCATAGCCCAGGGAAAGACTTTTCCAGGCTAAATAAATTGCCAAGGCAGTAACAAGCGGCAATGGAGCCAGGAGGATAACATTCGGAAAACTGTACCAGCGTGTAAAAATCTCAGGACTATGCAGCGGAGTCCAGATACTTACGAATAAGAGAAAAAAGCTAACGATGACTAATAGTCCTTTTGCATAATGGATCATTTTTCGTTGCAGGCGACCACTGCTTTTAATGATCATCCAGGTTGCCCCAAGCAGGCCATACCCGCTCACCAGGGCAACACCGGTCAACAAACTAAAGGGTGTTAGCCAATCTGCGTCATTAATCGTCATCGCTGCTTCATTAATGGGAAATCCCTGCACAAAACAACCCAACACCACGCCCTGAAAAAAGGCTGCAGCAACAGAACTAATTGCGAATGACCAATTCCACAGGGGTTTTGATTTGTCTGCTTTAAATCGAAACTCAAAGCTCACCCCGCGAAAAATTAAAGCAATTAACATCAACATTAAAGGCATATACAGGATAGGAAGTAACAGGCCGTAGACTTGAGGGAAAGCGCCATAGAGCATCGCACCACCGAATACCAACCACGTTTCGTTACCATCCCATACCGGTGCGATGGAATTCATCATTTTATCGCGTTCTGCTTCACTGGTCGTAAAGGGAAATAAAATGCCTATACCGAGATCAAAGCCATCGAGGATGACATACATCAATACTATAAATGCCAGCAAAACAGCAAAAATGAACGGTAACATCATTCTTTCTCCCTAGGCAAATCAGTCATGTAGTGGAAGGCATGGTGTTCTACCTGGTCACTCTCTAATGGAGTAGGCCCGCGACGAATTAACTTCAAAAGGTAGTACAGGTAAAAACCAAAAATCACGCCGTAGGCAATCACGAGTAAAACAAAAGAAATAATCACTTCCTCCATGCCTATTGCCGAAACAGCATCTCGGGTTTTTAGTAAGTGGTAAACGACCCAAGGCTGGCGCCCGAGCTCAGCAGTAAGCCATCCTGCAATGGTGGCTACAAAACCAAGCGGGGCAATAAGAACACACCAGCGATGGAACCACTTCACGGAATACAATTTTTTTCTGAAGCGAAGGAAAAGCCCAATGAATGCAGTCATCAGCATGAGCAGCCCGATACCTACCATAATCCTGAAAGAGAAAAAGACAGGGGCAACCCGGGGTTGCTCCGACGGTGGAACCGAGCGTAAACCAACCATTTCCCCATCCCAGTCATGGGTATTGATTAGACTGGCAAGTTTGGGGATGCCCACCTCGTATTCGTTCTTTTGTTCTTTCTGGGAAGGCCAGGCAAATAGTAATAAGGGAGCCCCTTTTTGTGTATCCCAAACGCCTTCCATCGCAGCGGTCTTGATAGGTTGATGTTCATGAACCGAAATGCCAACCACGTCGCCCATAAAGATTTGCAAGGGCACTAATACCAGAGCGGCCCATAAACCAAAAGACAAACATTTTTTTGCCGTATCCAGCGCTTTATTACGAAGCAGATAATAACTGGCGACGGCCATAATCACGAAACTGGTTGTTACATAGGATGCTAAAACCATATGGATAAACCGAGGGATGAATGAGGGATTAAAAACAACGGATAACCAGCTTTCTACCACATACTTGCCATCAATGAGTTCATAACCACTAGGCGTCTGCATCCAGGAATTCGCAGACATGATCCAAAAGGCTGAAATGGTCGTACCGATTGTAACCAACAGTGTTGCCATAAAATGCAGTGCAGGTGGAACACGTTTCCACCCGAAAAGCATGACTCCCAAAAAACCGGCCTCAAGGAAAAAGGCAGTTAGTGTTTCATAAGCGAACAAGGCGCCGAGCACATTACCAAATTGATAGATGAATGGGCCAAAATTAGTCCCTATCTGGTAGGCAAGTACAATGCCTGAAACGACACCCATACCGAATGTAAGCGCAAAAATTTTCGTCCATAGCTGACATATTTTCAAATAGCTGTCTTTCCTGGTTTTTAGCCACATGGCTTCCATAATGACTAAAAATACAGCCAGGCCAAGATTTAGTGTAGGAAATAAAATATGAAATCCTATACTAAAACCGAATTGTATCCGTGATAGGAGTTCTACCATTTTTGAATCCTCTCTATCTATGTTGAACGATTGAATCCCTAGCTCAATACTCTCACAATCCTACGATTACAACCTCGCTTCAGCCCTATGACCCTTCATGAGTTAATAAAGAATCGAAAGGGTCGTTAGCATCAAATTTATTTATACAAAAATTTTACATAAATTATAGCATATGCTAATTATTAACTATAAATCTATACAAAAGTTATGCAAAACTGGTAATAATGGTAATCAAATGAATAAACGGCCTCTTCTCTTAGGGTTTTTAATTGGGTTGATAGTTCTCCTCGAACAAGGGTGTGACATGAATGATCCTGCCAAGTATGAAACGAATGAGCCTGTCCTCACTATACAAGAGTTCTTCAATGGAACGGTAAAGGGATACGGCATGATTCAAAAACGTTCAGGCGAAGTAAGACGGCGTTTTGTGGTGACCATGGAAGGAAAGTGGACTGCAAACGAAGGGACTCTGGATGAGTACTTCGTTTTTGATGATGGCGATAAGCAATATCGCCAGTGGAAAATCAATCTGATTGATGAACACCATTTCACTGCCACTGCAAGCGACGTCAAGGGCGTGGCGATGGGGGAGCAGTATGGCAATGTGATCAAAATGAGTTACAAATTACTAATTCCCTACAACAGCTCTACCGTGGCACTGAGCATGGATGACTGGTTATATCGCATTGACAAACATGTCGTGATAAACCGTGCCACAATGAAAAAATTGGGTATTCGTGTGGGGTCTATTACGGCCAGTTTTTTCAAGGACTAGTTAATGAACAAGCAAAGCGAAAATGAAGAGGTTCTTTTGCCGATAAGAACGATATCTGCCTTAACTGGAGTTAACTCGGTGACAATACGAGCCTGGGAAAGACGCTATGGATTATTAAAGCCAAAGCGTACAGCCAAAGGGCATCGTTTATACACGTATGAACACGTCCAGCAGATAAAAAAGATTCTTGCTCTCATTGAGCAAGGCGTTTCTGTTGGGCAAATCAAAGAAACCCTTCTGACAGAGAATATCTTTTCGCATCCACCGCAGACTGAAAATCCATGGCGCCAATACCAACTGCAAATGCGGCAAATTATCTCTAATTTTGAGCAGTTCAAACTTGATAATTTATACAATCAGATTTTATCTCTTTACCCGATTGATATTGTCACCAAATACCTGCTTCTCCCTGTGTTTTTTTCACTTGAACAAGATGCTAAAGAGAAAAGATGCCTGGTCGCAGAGTACAATTTCTTCCAAATCTTTCTTCGGAACAAGTTGGGGGCAAGATTACATCACGAAGGCCAGTTTGTTGATGGGCCCCGGCTGCTATTAGTATCCTCCCGTGTGGATAGGGATGAAGTCATTATGTTTTTATTCAGCCTGACGGCACTGGCAATGGGATACGTGGTTATTTGTCTTTATTTTAATGATGACACGGATGAGCTTATTAAAGCCGCAGCCCTAATAAAAGCACGAGGATTGGTGCTTATTGGTGAAAAACTTGTTTACGAACAATCCTCATGGATGGATAAGCAGATCGATCAATTATCCATTCCCGTTTTTGGCTTCACTGGCCCGACAGAGATTAAAAGACCCATCAATCAATCAAAGTTGATACCGTTGAATAGTGATTTCCGCCTGGCATTAGAGGAAGTAAAAATCAGATTGAAAGAGATGCAGTCTATTGAATAAAGGATGGATCAATGAAAAAGATAAAAGCGTTCATTCCACTGTTAAAATGGTTTGACGTTGAGTTTGCAGAAAAAAACCTGAAATCGAATACAATCGACTGGTCAAGGACGATACCCTTTGTTGTTTTGCATCTTGGCTGTTTAGCGGTATTTTGGGTAGGAGCAAGTCTTAGTGCAATCATTGCCGCGATCTTACTCTATTTTATCCGTATGTTTGCTATTACTGGTTTCTATCATCGTTATTTTTCGCATCGCTCGTTTAAGACGAATCGCTTTTGGCAATTTATATTTGCATTGCTCGCTGCTTCCGCTGCACAGAGAGGTCCCCTCTGGTGGGCAAGTCATCACCGTCATCATCACCGTTATTCAGACGCTGTTCAAGATCGACATTCGCCACTGCATCATGGTTTTATATGGAGTCATATGGGATGGTTTTTCGCTTCAGAAAACTTTGTAACCGACTACAAACTGGTTGCTGACTTGGTAAAATATCCGGAATTACGCTGGTTAAATCGATTTGATCTCGTTGTACCGCTTTTATTGGCAGTGAGTTTATTCCTGGCAGGTCATTTTCTACAACAATACTTTCCTGAACTTCATACAAACGGTTGGCAATTCCTGGTATGGGGATTTTTTATCTCAACGGTTTTGGTATTTCATGCTACCTGCAGTATTAACTCGCTTGCCCATCAATGGGGAAAACGCGCTTTTAATACGGCGGATGAGAGTCGTAATAATTTTTGGTTAGCATTAATTACCCTCGGTGAGGGCTGGCATAACAACCATCATTTTTACCCCGGCTCGGCAAGGCAAGGGTTTTATTGGTGGCAAATCGATATCACTTTCTATCTGCTGTGCCTGCTCTCTTACACTCATGTTATTCATGGATTACGGCCTAATCCCTCCAACCTGAGGACCGAGAAATGAAAAAGCGCGTATGGATTACAGGAGCCTCCTCAGGGATTGGCAAAGCAGTCGCCATGGCAATGGCAAGTCGCGGCTATGAGCTCATAATATCCGGACGTAACCAGGGCGTATTGGATGAAATAACCCGTCAAACAGGCGCTCTGTCTGTCGCCTTTGATATAAGAGATAAAAACAGTAATTTGAAGGCAGCTGATCTTATAAAAGAAAAATTTGGCTACCTTGATATCGTTTTTCTAAATGCCGGGACCTGTGAATATGTTGATGTGGCTGATTTCAAAAGCGATGTATTTGAAGAGCTACTTAAAACTAATTTTTTAAGCATGGTTTATGCTATTGAAGCATCGCTGCCTTTATTACGGGCCAGCAGGAATGCCCAGATTGTTGGAATGAGCAGTTCAGTTGCCTTTGTTGGGTTGCCGCGAGCCGAAGCCTATGGCGCCAGTAAAGCAGCCATCCGCAATTTTCTCCAGAGCCTGCGTATTGATCTTGCTAAAGAGAATATTTCAGTATCCATCGTATGTCCTGGCTTTATAAAAACACCATTAACCGATAAAAATGATTTCCCCATGCCTTTCCTTATAAGCAGTGAGGCGGCAGCAGAAACGATAATCAATGGTATAGAGAAGAAAAAGCTGGAAATCATCACACCAAGATTGTTTGTTACGCTGATTAAAATTCTAAGTTTTTTACCAAATCAATTAAGTACTTATCTCTTAAAGAAGGTTACAAATCGACAATGAAAATTGCCATTATTGGAAGTGGGATATCAGGTTTAACCTGTGCTTATTACCTCAAAAAAGAGGGGTATGATCCTTACATTTTTGAAGCAAATACGTATGTAGGAGGCCACACCCATACAGTAGAACTGCAAACCGAGAGTGGTCTTTGTCCCATAGATACTGGCTTTATTGTTTTTAATGAAAAAACTTACCCTAATTTTGTTGGGTTATTGAGGGAGCTGGATGTGGCAAGCCAAATGACCGACATGAGTTTCAGCGTCTTTGATCCACAATCCCGCTTTCAATATGCGGGTGGCTCACTCAATAGTTTGTTTGCCGCACGAAAAAATTTGCTTAGTTATAAATTCTACCGCTTAATCAGTGAAATTTATCGGTTTCAGCTTGCAGCAAAGAAACTGCTGGCAAGGAATGAGAAAAATTTAATCTTGTCTGAATTCATTGGACAACATGGTTTCCACACTGATCTTGCCAATTTATACCTTTATCCCCTTATCTCTGCTTTGTGGTCAACACCCCTAAACCTGGTAGAACAGATGCCCGCTTATTTTGTGGCAAATTTCTTCTATAACCATGCGTTATTACAAATGATGCCGTCTTTGCCTTGGAAAGTGATTCAAGGTGGATCTCACTCTTATGTGAAAGCCTTGACCAGACACTTTGAGAATAATATTTATTTAAACACCGCGATTGAATGGGTCAAACCCAAACCTGGTGGAGGATATTACCTCTCGAGTAAAAACGAAGAAATAGGTCATTTTGAAAAGGTAATTATCGCAACTCATAGCGATCAAGCATTAGCAATGTTGGCCTGTCCTGATGAATTAACAGTTGAAATCCTGAGCCAATTTACCTACCAGCATAATGAGGTTATTTTGCATACTGACACCAGTGTGTTGCCATCCAATCCTCGGGCATGGGCCAGTTGGAATTATTTATTGGTTGACCAAAATGTCCGGCATGCTGTCCTTAACTACTATATGAATCGCTTGCAAAATTTATCTACCAAGCAACATTATTGTGTCAGCTTAAACGCAAGGGATTTTATAAACCCTGAAAAAATTATCCAAATTTATCACTACGCTCACCCGCAATACACCCTACATAGCTTGGCTGCACAATCGCGCCAAAAGGAATTGAATCGTAATGGTTCTCTTTATTTCTGTGGGGCTTATTGGGGTTTTGGCTTCCATGAAGATGGCGTGAAGAGTGCCTTAACCGTCTGCAAACAAATTTTGTCAGAAGAAAATCATGAACCTATCAACGCGGCATAGTGCCATTTATAAAGGCAGTGTAATACATCGGCGGTATGAACCCGTCAGACATCAGTTTTCTTATAATGTATTCATGGTTTTTCTCGATCTGGATGAATTATCTACACTCTTTGATTCCTATTGGTTCTGGTCAGTCGGACGTTACAATATTGCTCAGTTTAAGCGAAGTGATCATCTTGGGGATCCAGCCAATGACTTAAAACAAGAAGTCTATAAACTGGTCGAGGAAAAAACAGGCCATCGGTTAGAAGGTCCTGTTCGCTTATTAACGCACTTGCGTTATTGGGGTTATTGTTTTAATCCCGTCAGTTTTTATTATTGCTACGATGCAACTGGAAGCCGTATAGAAGCCATTGTAGCTGAAGTGAATAACACGCCATGGAACGAACAGCATACTTATATTCTTACAGCCTCGCAAAATCTCGCTAGTCATGAGTATCAACATTTCGTCTTTGATAAAGACTTTCACGTCTCTCCTCTTATGTCGATGGACATGATTTACGATTGGAGGCTTTCAGCACCCAATGAAAAGATTTGGGTACATATGAAAAACATTCACCAGAATCGTAAGGTATTTAGTGCAAGTCTCGGTTTAAACCGTGAGGAAATAACAGGTAGGAACCTTGCCAGGATTTTAATCCAACATCCTTTCATGACCGGAAAAATAATTATTGCCATTCATTGGCAGGCATTAAAAATCTGGCTAAAAGGAGCAACGTTTCATGTTCACCCTAAAAAGAGATGAGCGGAATGGAAAATACTGCGCGCAAAATTATTTTAAAACGATTAGCCAATTTGACAGTTGGCCAATTGCGAATTGAAGAGGGTGACGCCAGCATGACTTTCGGTGATCGCTCCGCTGCCTCGTTGATAACTGCCTCTATGAAAATTACAAATAGAAAATTTTATCAAGACGTCTTGTTCGGGGGGAGTATTGCTGCAGCTGAAACTTACGTCTCTGGATATTGGGAAACGGATGATTTGACGAAATTATTAAGGATTTTTTTACTCAATCAAACCACAACAAAAGAATTTGAAACGGGCTGGGCAAAATGCCTGGCTGTTTTACGCTGGATTTCTTATCAGTTTAAACGCAATAACCTGCAAGGTAGCCGTAAGAATATTGCTCAACACTACGACTTGAGTAACCACTTTTTCCAATTATTTCTGGATAAGAACCTCATGTATTCATCCGCTATTTTCCCATCCACAGAAAGTACTTTGGACGAAGCGGCCAGTTATAAACTCGACGTAATTTGTAAAAAGCTGGCCTTAAAATCAAGTGACAAGATTATTGAAATAGGTACTGGATGGGGCGGTTTTGCTATTCATGCAGCAGAAAACTATGGTTGTGAAGTAGTAACCACCACCATTTCTCAACAACAATATAATTATGCTTCCCAACAAATCAGGGAAAAAAAATTGGGAACCAAAATTAAGTTGCTCAAACAGGATTACCGGCAACTGGAAGGGCAGTACGACAAACTGGTTTCTATTGAAATGATTGAGGCAGTTGGCTATCAGTATTACAAGCAATTCTTTCGGACTTGTTCACAATTACTAAAGCCCGATGGCGAAATGCTTATGCAAGCGATCGTTATCCAGGATCAGGCCTATGAACGCGCTAAATATGAAATTGACTTTATTAAACAGTATATTTTTCCGGGAAGTTGTATCCCTTCAGTGACAGCGCTATTGGATGCAATGACCAAGGCAAGTCATTTGCGCCTTTTTAACTTGGAGGACATTGGATTGCATTATGCCAAAACACTTCGTTGTTGGCGGCAGAACTTTACTTCTCAGGCATGCGAAATCAAGACGCTGGGTTTTGATGAGCGCTTTATCCGGTTGTGGAATTTCTATTTTTGCTACTGTGAAGCCGGTTTTTCTGAAGGCTATTTGGGGGACATGCAAATGCATTTTGTACACCCCCTTGCAATAAGACAGAAAAAATATGATTAGGCAACTGTGGCAATTTGTCTTTTTTCAAATACAGTGGTGGTGTTGCTTATTAAGTACGGTTTCTCCTCACTACCATGACCTGTTCCTTCTGGCCTTAGTCTTAGCCGTCTATGATGCCTGCAGGCATTTTAAAACTCCAGCGCGTTGGCTCTTATTCCTGCTAATAGCAAGCTTGGGTTTAATCAACGATACCCTCTTGATGCATGTAAATATACTTTATTTTTTTGACGATTCTTTGCTGATTATACCGCCCTGGCTTTTGGTTTTATGGCTTTGTTTTGGAGGATGGTTTTTAAAGGCAGACTGGATTAATAATAATTACTTCCTAATGGCTTTGCTGGGAGCACTGGGGGGGCCTTTAAGCTATTTTGCAGGATTTAAACTGGGTGCAATTTCCTTTCCCCAACCGCTGCTACTGACGATGATTATTTTATCGGTTGATTGGCTTTTACTGGCATTAACCCTAACGACATTAAATGGTCTGTGCAGGAAATGACGGTCTTATTCCAATAAATGGGGCGTGCGTGAAAAAATCAAACCGTGAAAGGTAAAAAATCATTTTCACCGGTGTAGCAATACTGCCGTGAACCAATCCCATAAAATTGACCATGGCGTAGGCGAGAAAAATTTTAAAGCAGACTCTATTTAGGAGAAATCGGAATGTAATCGTATTTTTCCGCAGAAGCAGTCGAGCCGCATTCATCATAAGTATTGTCTACACAAAGAAAAAACTCCTCTGCGCCATATTTCTGAGCTTGGGATAAGGCATCAGCAATCGAATGAAATTGAACAATTTCATTATTTTTCTTAATGAATTTGACGGAGTCTTTTAAAATTACTTCAACAAGGTATTCATGTAATTCAATGGGTGAATAAATTAAAGCAATTTTCTTAGACTCAGTATGGGCATAATTTATTAAGCCTTCATGGGTGTTGTTTAGCATGTTTTAATCCATCCGTTTAATTGTAATTATAGCCCTAAATTTACTATTACGCGGGTTTCATGTTGAAAAGTATAAAATACTTCCCTGGACCATAAGATAGCCAGCACGGATTGGACAGAGCGGCCTCCGTGGCGGTTGAAGTAAACTCAGCCCTATCAAGCCCAAAATCGCCTGGCAGATTGCTGTATGCCGTTCATCCAATGCTTATTCCTTATTAAGACTTGAAGTCAACAATACTCTCCTTCATAGTAGGTTTTTTACTATTAAGGGACCCAAGTTATGGCTCGATACTTAATCATTGCAGCAAGTAGCGCGATAGGTCAGTCAGTGGTTGAGCTTCTAAAAAAGCAAGGGAATGAGGTGATGACTACAGCACGAAGCGAGGACAAAATCGTTCCTGATTTTAGACTCGATGCCTCTGACTTTAGCGCGGTCGACAGGGTATTTGAGCAAGCAGGCCCTCTGGATGGCGTGGTTAATTGCGCGGGTTCTTTATTACTTAAGGGGGCTCATGCGACAAATTTTGAGGAGTTTCAAAAGACAATCAATGCCTCTTTGACTACCTCGTTTGCAGTGGTGCGTGCCGCAGGCAGTAAGATGCTCTCTGGAGGCTCCCTGGTGCTTATTGCCTCCGCAGCAGCCTTAACCGGACTGGCTAATCATGAAGCAATTGCTGCGGCGAAAGCAGGGGTTATTGGATTAGCAAAATCCGCCGCAGCGACTTATGCATCGCTCAATTTACGCGTCAATGTAGTAGCGCCTGGGATGGTTAAAACGCCTTTGACTGACCCATTACTTAGCAATCAATTAGTCGCTAAAGCATCTACGGCAATGCATCCCTTGGGACGAATTGGTGAACCCTGCGATGTGGCGCAGGCTATCTTATTTTTTCTTAACCCTTGTAACAGTTGGATAACAGGGCAAGTGCTTGCAGTGGATGGTGGCTTAAGCGCTGTTCGTCCCAAGCTTAAAGTGTAATTTATTTTTAGGACGTACGATGACGAAATTGTGTTTTCTTTTGGGCGACCAACTCAGTGAGTCCCTTTCCTCGCTGACTGCAATCGACAAGCACGATGATCTGGTTTTTCTTTGCGAAGTGATGGAAGAAGCCACTTATGTTGCGCATCATCCCAAAAAAATTGCTTTTTTATTTTCAGCGATGCGTCATTTTGCAAAACGATTAACAGCACTGGGTTACCGGGTACTCTACACTCAATACGATGAGGCCAGCAATACTGGGTCTTTTGAGGGGGAGCTGTGCCGGGTAATCCATGAAGAAAAAATTTCACAAGTCCACGTCACTCATCCTGGCGAGTGGCGTGTTCTGCAAAAACTGGAAACATTAGAAAAGCAATTGTTGATACCCCTCATCATTCATGAAGACAATCGATTTCTATGCTCGATAGATGGGTTTAAAGAGTGGGCAAACGATAAAAAGCAATTGCGCATGGAGTACTTTTACCGAATGATGCGGCAAAAGCATCATCTTCTCATGGACAACCAGGGTAAACCAGTTGGCGGGGTTTGGAACTATGATCAGCAAAATCGGAAAAATGCGAATCACATTGAAACATTTCCTCCTCGTTTGGCACATCCTCTCGATGAGGTAACCTCAGCGATTTTAAGTCTGGTGGAAAACGAGTTTTCCAATCATTTTGGCCAATTGCAGCCGTTTAATTTTGCAGTGACTCGCGAGCAGGCGCTCGGTGAAGTCAACCACTTTGTAACGCATTGTCTAAGGTATTTTGGTGATTACCAGGATGCCATGCGCGCCAATGAAGTTAATTTATATCACTCGAAATTATCCTTTTATTTAAATGCAGGACTTTTACTGCCATTAGAATTATGCCGCATTGCAGAAGACGCGTTTAAACAAAAACAAGCACCATTGAATGCTGTCGAAGGCTTTATTCGTCAAATTTTAGGATGGCGTGAGTATGTCCGTGGCATCTATTGGCTGTTGATGCCTGAATACGCAAACAGAAATTATTTTAATGCATCCAGGCCCTTGCCCTCGTTGTTTTGGGGGGACAACACCCGGATGTTTTGTATGAAAGAAGTGGTGCGACAGACGCAAGTTGAAGCTTACTCTCATCATATTCAGCGTTTGATGATTACCGGCAATTTCGCGCTCCTGGCCGGCCTTAATCCCAAGGAGGTCTGTGAGTGGTATTTGGCTGTGTATGCTGATGCCTACGAATGGGTGGAGTTGCCAAACACGTTGGGGATGGCGCTGTATGCTGATGGCGGCGTGATGGCCTCCAAGCCTTACGCTGCGAGTGGGAAATATATTCAAAAAATGAGCAATTTTTGTAAATCCTGTGCTTATAATCCCCAAGAAGTGATTGGTGAAAACGCCTGTCCATTTAATTCCCTCTATTGGAATTTTATAGCTCAACACCAAGGCCTGCTTAAAAACAATCCGCGTCTTCATTATGCTTATCTAAATTGGGATAAAATGAACCTGGAAAAGAAAAACGCCATTCTCGCTAGGGCAACGGAAGTATTCGCCGCATTGGATGCCGGACAGTTATAAGGATCTGAGAATATTCAGGGTAGTTAGTTCATTAATGCAATAACCCCATTGAGATAAGAAGCGAATACCAGCCACACCAGGTAGGGAATTAATAACCAGGCAATGGTTTTATGCGTTTTTTTAGCCTCAATGATTAAGAGCACATTCAAACAGGTTAAAACCACAAGCCAAATAGCGCTTGGCGTCAACCAATGGAGCCCAAAAAAGAGTGGAGTCCAGGCCCAATTCATGAGCATTTGTAATGCGAAAAGCACCGTCACTTTTTTAGAAGACACCTTATTATGATTTGATAAAATCCAGGCAATGACTGCCAGAAGTGCATACAATACGGTCCAAACAATCGAAAAAATAAACCCGGGCGGCGTTAGGGATGATTTATTAAGATGCTCATACCAGGGATAAATATTCGCCTGAGTGAGTAAACCCAGTAAAAAGCCTATGCTTTCAAAAAGCACAATCCAGCCTATCAATTTCATTAGTTTATTGAAGCGCAAAATCATTTCCCTAAAGTTGGGTTAATCCTTCTTTGATGGTTGGGCATTTTAAAGTAACTTTCAACCCCTTTAGGTTTTAAATTAGAACTAAGGTGTTGCTGGCGTAAAACTTGTGATCCAGGTGGGTCAATGAACGGATGAAATAATCAGGTTAATCTTTTTCTGATAGTGAGTAAGCTCAATAGAAATGATTGAAGGCAGTCACTATAATTTCTCTCTGTGTACGCTTGCTGTATAATTATTCAAATTCAAATAAAGAGTATGAGTTGCAACAGAAAGATAACTCCTGAATGAGAAATCCAGGGTTAAAGAGAGAACATCATTTACACGACATCAGTTAAACAAGCAGCAAAAAAAGCTTAAGCAAGGCAATAGTAAGATGGCGCGAGAGGCATTCCTCAACCCCCAGACTTTCAATACAACAACAGAAATATCGACAAGAGTGATGTCAATCAAATCTATTAAGGTAATTATTAATGTCTAAAAATCTCAAAATTCTTATCGTAGGGGTTGGTGTAGCAGGCCCCGCACTTGGTTATTGGCTAAGAAGATTTGGTTTTTCGCCAGTCTTGATTGAAAAGTCCAAGTCTATCAGAAAAGGCGGTCAGGCACTGGATATACGCGGCATAGCAACACATCTCGCGAGAGAGATGGGTATCTATGATCAAATCTGTGAAAGGCGCACGCGAATAGAATGCGGCCGTTTTGTAGATACAGCGGGTAACGTGCTCCATGAAGAGCAGGGTGAGAAATTTGGGTTCCGGCAAGATGATGAAGTCGAAATTCTCCGGGGTGATTTAGTTGAAATTCTGATGAAAGCCATTGCTGATATACCTTGTTATTTCGATCGATCCATTATGAGCATGGAGCAGAACGCTGATAACGTGATAGTCCATTTCAAGGACGGCAAGGTTGAAAATTATGATCTGGTGATCGCGGCCGATGGTATTCACTCTGCTACAAGGCGCATGATTTTTGATAAAAGTGAATATCAGTTAATTCATCTTGGTTCCTATCTTAGTACCTTTACAATTCCAAATTACCTTCACTTAAGTCACGTTGATCTCGAATGCGAGGCTGATAATAAATTGGTATCAATCAATAGCGATAACAACCCCGAAATAGCAAGAGCAGGATTTATGTTCCGCTCTAACCATATCCTGAAAGACATTCGCGATGAGCATGAACAAAAGCAATTCCTGTGGGATACTTTCCGCGATTTTGGCTGGGAAGCAGAAAATATTTTAAATCGAATGTCAGAAAGCGATGATTTTTATTTCGATGCGATTACCCAGGTAAAGATGAAGAGTTGGGCCAAAGGTCGAATAGCACTGGTAGGCGATGCAGGGTATTGTCCTTCTCCTTTATCAGGCCAAGGTAATAATTTGGCATTTGTCGGAGCCTATATCCTGGCGGGAGAATTAAAAGCCGCTCAGGGAAATTATAGGCAAGCGTTTACTCGTTATAATGAATTACTCCATTCCTTCGTCGAGGCTAATCAGGACTTTGGTGTTTGGGTGAGCAAATCATTTCTTGTAGAAAATGAAGTTTCCAAGGAAATTGCAGAAGAACGCTCGACCAGAATCCTGGCCATGATCAAAGCAATTTCGAATGGGATTACCTTAGCTCAATATGAGTAATCCTATTCAAGCTGCTCGCCGGAGACGCCTGGCGCAGCCAAAAAAAAGCCCGCGTTCACCCTTTGCAAGGATGGCAGAAGGGGCTATGGGAACAACGCTTGAATTTTGTATTCAGCGATTCAAATTCAAGCTCTGACCGCGAGATACAACGTTTCTCCCTTGATGTAATGCAATGACGTCAGGGGGAATTTTCTCCCAGAAATTGCCGCGAACGGCTTTATTATAACCAATGCGGAATAGCTCATTCATTCGCTGTTTATCAAACATTTCATCGGATTTGGAGACGTAATTGGCAGGCACATAAGTTAGATTAAAATCTACCTCCTGTAGCAACGCACATAAATAAATGAAAATGACATCCGCACTTCCTTGCGCTGCGAGCACGCTATCCAACGCTTGTCGGCCTATTGAAAGTAGTTTGGGCTGGACTATCTTGTAAGGAAAACGATTTTGGTTATTCCGGATAACAAATATTTTTACATTAGGTTTCTGCTTTAATTTGAAATAGCTGCGTGCAGCATGGATATCGGAGCCTAAGCGACTTAAAAAAACAGCAAAGGTGGTTGAGCCATCAACATGCATTTCCTGATAGGATTTTCCCTGGTTAACAACATCAATATAGACAGGAGGTAATACAGCAGGAATACTTGCGGAAGCCAATAATACTTTTTTGAATAAGATTATTTTTTTTGGATTCCGGCTTGCAGCTAAACGAGTTAAATCCCATACCACTAATTTTCTAGAATAAAGATTGGTAGTACCGACATATAAACGCCTTCCTTGATAAAATCCCTTCGCGATATCATCGAGTAATTGAGGGCTAATGTAACGGTCTAACAAGTTCTGTAATGGCTTATCTCCTTTTAGCGATTCACCGCCGGTGGCAAGCGTCCATAAGATTGGTTTGTCTGTTATCACCTCTTTGGATGTGATAGTGGTATATACCTCTTTTAGAGGTTGATCGTATTTTGGCCCGGCAAAGGCTAAAGGCGCAATTAATGCGCCAGTACTGATTCCCGTTACTGTCGTAAAAGAAGGGCGTTTTCCAGATTTTGTCCAACCATTAAGAATACCTGCACCAAAAGCACCATAATCACCTCCGCCAGAAATAATCAGCAGGCTAAAAAAATTTTTTTGGTGGAACATCGTGTCTGGATACGTTTTGGCTAATTGTTTTATCCGTTCAAGTGATTGCTTTTTGATGAGCGGATTGGAGGAGTTGGTAAATTCGGTTCGAACATCGGGAAAATCGTTGATTTGTACAGCGTTTTCCAGTTCAGCAGGCACCGGATTCGGTTTCCCAGCGATTTGACATGCGCTCTGGCTAAGGATTAAAAAAATAACTACTATGATTTTTTTCATCGAATACTTAATCCTTTAATTCATTAAACCAGGTAATCAAGTTGAAATCGACGCAGACATCAACATGAATACTCCATTCCTTACTAAGCGAAACACTAAGCCTGTGTCAAAATTGTTTACCCATTTTAATCCCATAAACGATTTCATTAGGCGCATTTCTCACAATATCATAATTAACATTAGGCGTGATTTCGATGGCGGACCCAATCTTAAAAATATAATTAAATGCGCCTCTTCCCAAGAACTTACTTTTACTTCCTTCTTCAAATTTAATGCCTGGGCCAATACCGATGGTAATATTTTTTAAAAAGCTTAAGGTTATTAAGCCCATGGTTTCAATTTCATGATGTTGCTCTTTATTATTCGGGGTATTCTCAACATTCAAAGCAAAACCAAAAGGGAGGACCAGTGTTCTGTGATATTCTAGGCCGTAAGTAAAATAATTATAATTTTTTATTTCAGTCCCGCCAAGGAACACCGCAAGCAGATTCTTATTTTCTTCCCTTGTATGTTTTGGTGTTTCCGAAGCATAAATGAAGTCAACAGATAAGATGGTTAAGAGCACAATAAAACATCCTAGTTTTTTTGTAATGCGTTGTTTCAATCCAGGCCCCCCAAAAAAATAAAATCAGTGAATCAGTGCTATGTTGCCAGTTCAGGTGGGCAGAGGAAGCCCTGACCTATCCCGGTTTATTCTCAATCAAAAGTAATATTGAATGGATGGATTAGAGCAACTCCAACGCTATAAATAGGCCAGTTTCTAACATGGATTTCTTTCTCACCCAATAGCAGGAAGCCCTGGATGTGTGTGGCCAATCAAAATTAAACCTAACAAAACACTATTACTCTATCACCAAATGATATGCGTTTTAAGAGTTTGTTTTTGATATAAATTTTTAACCAACTGGCCGAAATCCAGGTGCTTCTTTCTAACACCTGGATACGACAGCCCATTTGTTTTGACTGCGCTTAAGCGAGCAGGAAAAGTGATCCCTGAGCCTCTATCTAAGGAATACCTTAGGGGCGGCGGCGAGGAGTCCTGGGTAGAGGGCTCTTGGGAAGTGTGTAGATCGGGTCGTTTAGATTTCTATTTCGTTCATCACTTCCCCCCGAAATAGTCTTTAAATCCTCTTTTTTGATTTTTTCTTTGGGTTGTTTTTTTGAAGGACTTTGAGAAGATTTTTTCATGATTTTATCCCATAACAAAGGAAACATCTTTAATTATAGTTCAATTATAAAACACAAGGATTAATTCACGAGTGTCGCTCCGTAGCGTCATACCAAAAAATACCCTTTATCCAAAGACTTCACCGAAATTTTTATATCCAAAGCGATCGATAATTTATCCAAGAGAACTCCCCCTTTTTATCCAAAAATTAAAATTGAATGGTGAATTCCTTAATTTCCATCGTCTTTTTATAGAGTTACCTAGCTATCAGAAGATAGTCTAAAGTTTATACTACTCACAACATTTATTAAAAAATGCATCCAAAGCAATGGTTGGCGATTAAAAAAGAGGGCTTGTATTGCATTCCCGGGGATTTTTTTATTGACCCTGTGTTGCCAGTTAAGCAAGCAATTATTACCCATGCCCATAGTGATCATGCCCGCTCTGGACATGAGCACGTGTTCGCACATACCCATACCATTGATCTAATGGCGATACGCTATGATGAAGGTTTTGCCTCAAAATTCCGCCGTTTGGCTTATCATGAGAGAGTGAGAGTTAAGGACGTTGAATGGTATTTATTGCCCGCCGGTCACATTCTAGGTAGTTCTCAGGTTGTTATCGAATACAAAGGTTCGCGCCTAATTATTTCTGGTGATTATAAACGCTCCTTAGATCCAACCTGTGACCCTTTTGTGGTAGAACCTTGCGATGTATTTATTACTGAAGCAACCTTTGGCCTACCTATTTTTAAGCATCCCCCTATTGAGAAAGAGATTAATAAGTTGCTGGTGTCCATAAAGGCTTTTCCTCATCGTTGTCATTTAGTGGGTGTCTATGGTTTAGGGAAATGCCAGCGATTAATCAGAACATTAAGACTTATGGGTTATCTGGATCTCATTTTTATCCATGGCGCATTAAAAAAACTGTGTGATTTTTATGAATCAATGAAAATAGATTTAGGAGAGTTACGAATCGCATCGACTCTAGATGCCGATAACTCTCAAGGGAAAATTGTCTTATGCCCTCCCAGTGCCTTAAGGGATAGATGGAGTAGACGCTTTGCCAATGTAGTGGTTTCCATGGCATCAGGGTGGATGCAAACCAGAGCAAGAGCCAAACAACAAGGGGTAGAGTTGCCATTAGTTATTTCTGATCATGCTGATTGGTTTGAGTTAATACAAACTATTAAGGAAATTAATCCCCAAGAAGTCTGGATTACCCATGGACAGGAAGAAGCCCTTGTTCATTATTTAAATCAACAAGGCTATAAGGCCCAAGCGTTGCATTTACTGGGTTATGAGGAGCATGAGGATTAAACATGAAAAAATTGGCTCAGCTTCTCCACAATCTTTATTTTACTTATGGTCATTTGGATAAAATGACTTTACTGCTTAATTTTTTCTCTAGTACACCCGATCCAGAACGTGGTTATGCCCTCGCTATTATGGCAAATACCCTGGTTTTTCCTACTTTTAATCGTGTGTTAATTAGAGAGTTAATCCAAGATAAAATGGATCCTGTTTTATTTGAGCTTTCTTATGATTATGTAGGCGATATCTCAGAAACTATCGCTTTGCTTTGGCCTCAGCCGGGAGCTAATAATGAATTGCCTTTGCTCTCCAGCTTAATTGCCAAATTCAAATCCCTACCCAAAAATGAAATTAAAAATTATTTAAGTGATTTACTCAATCACAGTAATGTTATCGAGCGTTGGGCCATTTTAAAATTAGGTACAGGGAGTTTACGGATTGGTATTTCGGCACGCTTTCTAAAAAATACTTTAGCTAAATATGGCAAAGTTGATGTGCAGGAAATCGAACAAATCTGGCATGGATTAAATCCACCCTATATTGAATTGTTTGCTTGGCTAGAAAAAAAGAGTGCCGTACCCCTAAATAAGGAATCTATTTTCTTTCATCCCGTTATGTTATCTCACCCCTTTGACGAAAAAGAGTTGCAACAAATCAATCTCCAGGAATTTTCCTTTGAGCGAAAATATGATGGTATCCGCGTTCAAATTGTATCGACGGATCAAGGAAAGGCTCTGTTTACCCGTACTGGCGATAATATCAGTCATTCCTTTCCGGATCTGCTTGCTTCCATACAAGGCAAGGTCGTATTAGACGGAGAGTTAATCATTAAAACGATGAATGGGATTGGTAGTTTTAACGATTTACAGCAACGATTAAATCGCAAAACAATATCCAAAAAACGCTTATCAGATTCTCCTGCAGCCATAATACTCTATGATATTTTAAGCTGGAATTCGGAAGATCTGCGAGCCTTGGCCTTTACTGAACGCCGGCAAAAACTGGAGCAATGGGTAGCGATTCACCAGGCAGATAATATCCTCCTTTCAGAGTTATTATCCTGCAAAGAAGGCTGTACCTTACCGCAATTAAAACACCAAATTCTGCAAGAAAATCATCCAGCCGTAGAAGGGTTAATGATTAAAAATAAGCAAAGCCCTTATCTTGCCGGGAGACCCATGGGCCATTGGTACAAATGGAAACGAGATCCGCTAATCATTGATGCAGTGCTCATGTATGCTCAGCGAGGGCATGGTAAACGCTCTTCTTATTACTCAGATTATACTTTTGGCTTGTGGCAAGAAGGGGAGTTACTGCCAATCGGTAAAGCCTATTTCGGATTTACCGATGAAGAGCTCAGACAACTGGATCAATGGATACGCAATAACACTATCCATCGTTTTGGCCCTGTTCGGGAAGTAAAAAAGGAATTGGTTTTTGAAGTTGCTTTTGATGCAGTGAATTTGTCTTCTCGCCATAAATCAGGGCTAGCTCTCCGATTCCCTCGCATTAATCGGATAAGATGGGATAAACCAGCTGAGGAGGCCGATCAACTGAGAACGTTATCAAAATTGATGAAATAGATTTTCTTAAAGCGATTGCAGTTTTACATTCTAAAAATGTGAAAAACCTCAGTTGATGATGTTTCGATGGGGTTAATAAGGGCAGTCTCAATCATTTAACCCTAAGCTCATCTTTCGTCATTTGCTGGTCAACGAAATAGTTCAGCGCTGGGGATGCACTATTTTCATAGTGTCTCGTCTGCTAAAAGGGGTTAATGATAATCCCGCGCGGCCTGAGAATGCGTTTTGGCTTTTATTTTTACAGCCTGTTTTTTTCCTTTTTTAGGCGCTGGCTTTGCTTTTACGGCTACCTCTTCTTTAGTTTTTTCCAACCAAAGCAAAAATTTTCCTTTTAAATAATGCATTTTTTCTTTAATAACAACAGCTTGTCGCGATGAAATAATTTTTTTGGCTTGATTAAATAGTTCACCTTCCTCTTCCCGTACATGGTGCTCAACGATTTCCTTTAATTTTAATACAGCTTTCTCCCAATTTTTTCCACTTACTTTGCTTTGAATCACCTTATTAATTTGGTCTTCAATTTCACGATGTTCTTTCTCGCCGTGCAAAGCTATTTCATTGGTTTGAGGGTGTTCAGCCAGTCTACGATATAAAGTCTCTTGCTCAGCGTGAGCGTGGACTAATAACTCCTGAGCAATTAAAGCAACGATTTCCTTTTTACGGGTTACTATTTTTGAATCTTCAAATAATTTAAACAGATGTTCAACTTTGTCATGATCCATTTTTAAATAGTCATAAATATCCATTTGTAGCCTCCTAGGGGGTCATAACCACCTTGATACAACCATTTTGTTTTTCTTCAAAAATTTTATAAGCGTCCGGAGCAGTCTTTAACTTAATGCGGTGTGTGATGATTTTAGACGGATCAATTTCACCATCCGTTATTTTTTTCAACAGCATAGGCAAGTAGCGTTGTACATGGGTTTGTCCCATTCTAAAAGTTAATCCTTTATTCATGGCTGCCCCAAAAGGAATATTATCGAGATTGTCCAGGTACACTCCTGGCATAGAAATAGTCCCAGCCTTCCCACAACATCGAATAGCCTCTCTTAGGACATGGGCTCGATCTGTCAGCAAGTAAGTCATTTGCTTAACTCGATCGACAATCGAGTCAAACGAAGGTCCTACATGGGCCTCGCATCCAACAGCATCAATACAACGTTCTGGACCTAGTCCTTTAGTCATTACCATTAAGGCATCAAAAACATCTTCTTCTTTGAAATTAATCGTTTCAGCATGACCAAATTTTTCGGCGAGTTTTAAGCGCTCTGCAACACAGTCAATGGCAATCACCCGTCCTGCACCTAACATCCATGCGCTTTGGATGGCAAATTGTCCCACCGGTCCACAACCCCAGACAGCTACTGTATCTCCCTCTTCGATAGCACAATTCTCGGCCGCCATGTACCCGGTAGGAAAAATATCAGATAGAAATAATAGTTTCTCATCAGCAATATCCGAGGGAACTTTGATAGGACCTACATTTGCAAAAGGAACTCTTACATACTCTGCCTGGCCACCAGAAAAACCTCCTAACAGATGGGAATAGCCAAACATGCCTGCTGGTGTTTGTCCCATTTGTTGTCTGGCTATTTCTCCATTAGGATTAGACAGTTCGCAACTTGCATAGAGTTTTTTCTTACAGAAATGGCATTTACCGCAAGAAATGGTGAAAGGGACAACAACTTTATCGCCAATTTTTAATTTTTTATTCGCTGAGCCTAGTTCAACAACTTCTCCCATGAATTCATGTCCCAAAATATCTCCAGATTCCATAGTAGGCATTAACCCGTTATAAAGATGGAGATCAGAACCACAAATTGCTGTTGCGGTAACGCGGATTATTGCATCTTGCTCATTAATGATTTCAGGATCAGGGACTTTTTCAATACGTACGTCTTTCTTTCCATGCCAGCATATTGCTTTCATAATAATTCCTTTATTAGTCCATGCAAAAATTAGTGTATAAAAATTATCCATATATTTAACGGATAGAACATATATCCTCTCATTTCAACAATCATTGGATAGAAGTAGCCAGGACTAAAAATAAAATTGATTTAAAAATCATTTTGTTAGATAGAGGGAATTTTTTTCAGGATACTAAAAACAGAGCTATTCATACCCTGGAATTATTTCTGCGAAGGAAAAAATGCAAAACAAATGAATTTGTTGATTTCGAATTATTTGAATCGGCAAATAATTGGCGCTACAAAGAGGTGTGAAGAAATACAGAGCAATTAATCCTACTGCAATAGGATTTTAAAGTCTTTATTATTCTTTTTGACCATTAATCCTACGAGGATGGGATTAATTAATAATTAATTCAAACTTTTCTATTAACTCTAAGATAGTAGGATTACATGGCCAAGCAAATTAAAAAACTACAGACTCCTAATCTTCAGTCGCCATTAACAGCACAATTGTTAGGAGACGCCATTAAAGCCCGTCGAACTCAAAGTAATTTAAAATTAGAGGATGCGGCTGCTTTATGTGGTATAGCCAAAGAAACCTTTATGAAAATAGAGCATGGGCAATCGAACTGTCAATTAGCAAGTGTATTAAAAATTTGCTCTGGTTTAGGGATAAATCTTTACATAAAACCGTGGGTGGAGAATGGTGGAGATAAAAATGATTGGAGCTAAGTAAACCCTGGATGTTTATCTAGGAAAAAATCAAATAGCCAATATTGCTTTTATCGAGGACCAGTTGTACTGGAAGTATAATGAAAACTGGCAAAAGAAAGGTTACGCTATATCTCCACATTTACCCTTGCATCAAGATATTCTATCTTTAAATGTGCAGCGTTTTTTACGGAATTTATTACCTGAAGGAAACTCCCCTGGAGGTTGATAACCAATATCCATTTTTCGCAAGCGCGGTATTATTTCTTTTCCAAATTTGAAAAAACACTACCTAAAAAGGAAGTTAAGAGTGCTCTATTCATCGGCATTATAGGAAAGAGGGGAGGGAGTATTCCTTATTGGAAAAGGTTCACTGATGTCGATCTACGAAATAAAAAAATTCTGTAGTGCCTGCTAAAAAGCTAAAAAAAATTCATTTGCAAGGCACCACAGAATCAAATACTATAAATCTGCGTTTGATGTGTTTAAATGCAATAAGCGC